>JAJPHB010000033.1 GCA_021325525.1 Alphaproteobacteria bacterium | reverse complement strand
CTCGCGCTCCATGATGTCGAGATTGGCGAGGCCGACGGCGCCGCCCACGGGATGGCCCGAATAGGTGAAGCCGTGCATGACCGGGCCGAACTCCGCCGAGGCGTTGCGCAGCACCTCCCAGATTTTCTCGGAGATGACCGAGGCCGAGACCGGGAAATAGGCGCTGGTGATGCCCTTGGCGAGCGTGACGATGTCGGGCTTGAGCTGGTAGAGCCCGGTCGCGAACCACTGGCCCGTCCGGCCGAAGCCGGTGATCACCTCGTCGGCGATGAAGAGAATATCGTTCTCCTGGAGAAGCTGCTGGACCTGCGCGAAATAGCCCTTGGGCGGCAAGAAGACCCCGCCCGTCCCCATGATGGGCTCGGCGATGAAGGCGGCGATCGTGTCGGCGCCCTCGCGGTGAATGATGTCCTTCAGCTCCTGGACGAGCCGGGCCGTATAGGCCTCCTCGCTCTCGCCCTTCTGCGCGAAGCGGAAGTAATGCGGGCAGGAGGCGTGCAGCACGCCCTCGACCGGCAGGTCGAAGGCCTTGTGGTAGGAGGCGATCCCGGTCAGGCTGCCGGCGGCGTAAGTGAGGCCGTGATAGGCGCCCTGGCGCGAGATGATCTTCTTTTTCTGCGGCCGGCCGAGCAGGTTGTTGTAGTAGCGGACGAGCTTGAAATTGGTGTCGTTGGCATCCGATCCGGACGTGCCGAAGAAGACCTTCGAGAGGTGGCCCGCCCCCGATTTCTCGCGGAACAGCGTCAGGACCCGGTCGGCGAGGCGGATGATCGGCTCGTTCGAGGCCGAGGCGAAAAGGTGGTAGTAGCTGAGATCGCGCATCGCCTGCGCCGCCGCCTCGGCGATCTCGGGCCGTCCGTAGCCGATGTTGACGCACCAGAGACCGGCGCCGCAATCGATGATGTCGCGGCCATGCTGGTCCTTGATCCGGACGCCGTGCCCGTCCGAGGCGATCATGGGCCCGTTCTTCAGATGGTCGGCGACCGAGGTCACAGGATGGAAGAGGCTTTGCTTGTCCATCTCCTCGAGCGAGTAGTTGCGGGCAAGTGCGGTCATGGGCGGTGCTCCTCCTTCTCTGGCCGACGCGCGCCAAACGAGCCGGCATCGCCAGCCATGCGTCAGCACATTCCGATGAATGCCTCAGTCCGTGCATCTTTGCACGGACTTCCGCGAGATGCGAGCGGATCGCCAGGGCCTGCGGCGGCGATCGTGTCCGCGGAAATTCTACCGCGACGGCTCGTCATTCGCCATCATTCTCGCCGTCCCGCCTTCCGGCGCGGCGCCGATCCGCGCCCAGGCGCGCGCAATCCTTGACACTGGGCGCGGGACTGCGGAACTTCATAAGCATCCGTTGCCGGTGTGAAATCCGCTGTATCCCATCCGTTCCTTCAGGAGAGGAGCCGAATGCTCGGCTCAGAGCTCGAACTCGAAATCAAGGTGACCGATCCGCGCCTCCATGAATGGGGGCTGCCGACCTACCAGACCGAGCTGGCGGCTGGGATCGATCTCCATGCCTGCATCGACGCGCCGCTCGCGATCGAGCCGCAAGCGCCGGCGCAGCTCGTCTCGAGCGGGCTCGCGGTCCTCATGAACGAGCCCAACATGGCGGCGCTCGTGCTGCCGCGGAGCGGGCTCGGCCACAAGCGCGGGCTGGTGCTCGGCAATTCGGTCGGGCTCATCGATGCCGATTGGACGGCGCCCATCGCCATCTCGGTCTGGAGCCGCCTGCCGCCCGGCTCGGATCCGATCATCATCAACCCCGGCGATCGCATCGCGCAGCTCGTTTTCGTTCCCATTCTGCGGCCGCGCTTCCGCCTCGTCGCCGCCTTCTCGGCGGAGACGCGGCGCGGCGACCGCGGCTTCGGCTCGACGGGGAGGTGAGCCGATCATGATCCGGCTGTCGAAAAAGATGCTGTTCGCGATCGAGGCGGTGCTGGACATCGCCTACAACGCGACCACAGTACCCGTCCAGTCGAGCGAGATCACGCGCCGCCAGGGGATTCCGCGCCGCTATCTCGAACAGGTGCTCCAGCAGCTCGTCCGCAACGGCATTCTCGCCGGCACGCGCGGGCCGCGCGGCGGCTACCGCTTGGCCCGGGAGCGGCGGCGCATCAGCCTCGGCGAGATCGTCCGCACGATCCGCCAGCTCGAGACGGCGGAGGACCCGATCGAGGACCCGGCCGGCGCCGAGCTCGGCCACAAGGTCGTGCGCCCGCTCTGGATCGAGCTGCAGGAAAACCTCATGCAGCAGCTCGATTCGATCACGATCGAGGATCTGTGCCTCCGCGCCTATCGCGCCGGCATCGCCGGCGAATTCGGCGCCCGCATGGACTTCACCATCTGAGCCGGCGCTACTTGCAGAAGGAGTTCGTCCCCCAATGCCCGCCCCCCAGCCCGAGCGCGCCCCGCCGCAGCCCTGCGAGTTCCGCGGCCGCGTCTATGACAACATCACCGAGACGATCGGGGCGACGCCGCTCGTCCGCATGTCGCGCCTCGCCAAGGCGCATGGGATCAAGGCCGAGCTTCTCGGCAAATGCGAGTTCTTCAACCCGCTCTCCTCGGTGAAGGACCGCATCGGCCTCTCGATGATCGAGGCGGCGGAGCGCTCGGGCCGCCTCAAGCCCAGCACCGTGCTCGTCGAGCCGACGTCGGGCAATACCGGCATCGCCCTTGCCTTCGCCTGCGCCGCCAAAGGCTACCGCCTCATCCTCACCATGCCCGAGAGCATGTCGGTCGAGCGGCGGAAGATGCTCACCCTTCTCGGCGCCGAGCTCGAGCTGACCCCGGCCGCTCACGGGATGAAGGGCGCCATCGCCAAGGCCGAGGAGCTGCAGCGCTCGCTGCCCGACGCGCTCATCCTCCAGCAGTTCCAGAACCCGGCCAATCCCGAGATCCATCGCCGCACCACGGCCGAGGAGATCTGGAAGGATACGGGCGGCAAGGTCGATGTCGTGGTGAGCGGCATCGGCACGGGCGGCACGATCACCGGCACGGGCAGCGTGCTCAAGGCGCGCAAGCCCTCGGTGAAGATGATCGCGGTCGAGCCCGAGGACAGCGCCGTGCTGTCGGGCGGCCCGCCCGGCCCGCACAAGATTCAGGGGCTCGGCGCCGGCTTCATTCCCGAGATCCTCGATGTGAAGCTGATCGACGAAATCCTGCGCGTCGCCAACGAAACGGCGTTCCGGACGGCGCGCGAGGTGGCGAAGCTCGAAGGCATGCCGGTCGGCATCTCCTCGGGCGCCGCCGTCGCCGCCGGGCTCGAAGTGGGCGCGCGGCCGGAGATGGCGGGAAAGACCATCGTCATCGTCCTGCCAAGCTCTGCGGAACGCTATCTCTCGACGCCGCTCTTCGACGGAATGTGAGGACCGGCCTCTCACCCCGACCCTCTCCCCGCTCGCGGGCAGAGGGAGGGACCCGGCAGCGAGAGGATGAGAGGCCGGCGGCAAACGAATGGAGCTGACCGAAGCGCAATTCCACCGCTACGCCCGCCACCTCATTCTCGAGGAGGTCGGCGAGGAGGGGCAGGCGCGCCTCCTCGCCGCGCGCGTCCTCGTCGTCGGCGCCGGCGGGCTCGGCTCGCCGCTGCTCCTCTACCTCGCCGCGGCTGGCGTCGGCACGCTCGGAATCGTCGACCACGACCGGGTGGATCTGACGAATTTGCAGCGCCAGATCGTCCATGCGACGCCGCGCATCGGCATGGCCAAGGTCGAGAGCGCGCGCGAGGCGGTGGCGGCCGTCAATCCCGAGATCCGCCTCGAGACCCATGGCGTGGAGGTGACGGCGGCGAATGCCGCGGCGCTCATCGGCGGCTACGACCTCGTCGCCGATGGCAGCGACAATTTCCGCACGCGATACTTGCTGACGGAAGCGTGTCTCGCGGCGCAGAAGCCGCTCGTCGCCGCGGCGCTCGCGCCCTTCGATGGCCAGATCTCGACCTTCAAGCCCTATCTCGGCGCCGGCCATCCCTGCTACCGCTGTCTCTTCCGCGAGCCGCCGCCCGCGGACCTCGTCCCGCGCTGCGAGACCGCCGGCATCCTCGGCGCTGTCGCCGGCGTCATGGGCACGCTGCAAGCCGTCGAGGTGCTGAAGGAGCTGCTCGGTATCGGCGAGAGCCTCGACGGCACGCTCCTCATGTATGACGCGCTCCGCGCCGCCTTCCACCGCGTCGCCGTGCCGAAGGATCCGGACTGTCCGAGTTGCGGCGGCTCAACTTCCCTCTCCCTAGCGGGGAGAGGGTCAGGGTAAGGGGGAGCCGCGGCGTCAGCGCGGCTTCCTCTCGGTCCCGCGTCATGCCCTCGCCCTGCCCTCTCCCGTAAACCGGAGAGGGTTTTCTCCTCACCTTCTGCTTCCGCTTACAGCATCCCTTCCAGCACGCGGTCGGGCGGGCGGTGGCCGTCGGCGAAGGTCTTGATGTTGATGATGACCTTCTCGCCCATGTCGATGCGGCCTTCGAGCGTCGCCGAGCCCATATGCGGCAGCAGCACAACATTGTCGAGGCGGAGCAGCTTCGGGTTGACCGCAGGCTCGTGCTCGAAGACGTCGAGCCCGGCGCCGGCGATCTCGCGCGCCGCCAGCATGCGCGTCAGCGTGTTCTCGTCGATGACCTCGCCGCGCGCCGTGTTGACGAGGATCGCATGCGGCCGCATCAGCTTCAGCCGCCGCGCCGAGAGCAGGTGATATGTCGCCGGCGTGTGCGGACAATTGACCGAGATGATGTCCATATGGGCCAGCATCTGGTCGAGACTCTCCCAATAGGTCGCCTCGAGCTCGTGCTCGGTCTCCTCGGGAACGCGGCGGCGGTTGTGGTAATGGACGGAAAGGCCGAAGCCGCGGGCGCGCCGCGCCACCGCCTGGCCGATGCGCCCCATGCCGATAATGCCGAGGCGCTTGCCCGAGATGCGATGCCCCAGCATGAAGGTCGGCCCCCAGCCCTGCCAGACGCCGGCGCGGATGAGGCGCTCGCCTTCGGCGAGGCGCCGGGCGACGGCGAGGATGAGCGCCATCGTCATGTCGGCCGTGTCCTCGGTGAGGACGCCCGGCGTGTTGGTCACAGTGATGCCGCGCTGCCGCGCCGTCGCGAGATCGATGTGGTCGACGCCAGTGCCGAAGGAGGCGATGAGGCGGAGATTGGGGCCGGCCTGCGCTAGGACGGCGGCGTCGATGCGGTCGGTGACGGTGGGAACGAGAACGTCGGCATCCCGGACCGCGGCGATGAGCTGCGTCTGGGTCATGGGCGCGTCGTCGCGGTTGAGGCGCGTCTCGAACAGCTCCATCATCCGCGTCTCGATCGGCTCCGGCAGCTTGCGCGTGACGACGACGAGCGGCTTTCGCGACGGCATGGCCCCCTCCTCCCCGACCCGCCATAGCAAGAGGCGGGCCCTCCTGTCCAGTGAGGACCCCGGAACGGCGGACGGCGCCGGCTTGAAGTCGCGGCGCTTTCCGCGGAATCGCCTGATGTCGCGGCTTGACCTGGATAGGAGCCGGGACTAGACAGAATCGTGCTTCGCTTTCAACGTGCTTGCCGCCGTTCCACCGTACTCGCCCTCGCCGGCGCACTTGCCATTCTGACGGTGACGGGACTGAGCGCTGCGGAAAAAGGGCTGCCCGTCCCCCGCTTCGTTGCCCTTCGCTCCGCCGAGGTCAATCTGCGGACCGGCCCCGGCGAGCGCTACCCGATCGAATGGGTGTACCGGCGCAAGGATCTTCCCGTCGAGATCGTCGCCGAGTTCGACAATTGGCGCAAGATCCGCGATGCCGACGGGACCGAAGGCTGGGTGCATGAACGCATGGTGACGGGGCGGCGCTCGGTACTGGTGCGCGGCGCTGTCCGGGCGCTGCGCGAGGCGCCGCGGAGCAATGCGGAGATGGTGGCGCGCGCCGAGCCGGGCGTCGTGGCGAAGCTCCTCGAATGCAATCCTGGCTGGTGCCGCATCGAGGCGAACGGCATCGCCGGCTGGCTGCCGCGCGACGAGATCTGGGGCGTCTATCCGGGCGAAACCGTCCCCTGAGGGGGCCAAAGGAGACCGCGAGAATGGCTGCCGAACCGATCGATGGCGCGGCGCTGCGCGCGCATTACGGCGCGCCGAGCGAGCGGGCGCTGAAGAAGCAGCTCGCACGGCTCGACGAGCATTGCCGGTCCTTCATCGCCCTCTCGCCCTTTCTCGTCATCGCGACGATGGGCGCCGACGGGCTCGCCGATGCCTCGCCGCGCGGCGATGCGCCGGGCTTCGTCGCCATCCTCGACGAGACGACGCTCCTCATCCCCGACCGGCCCGGCAACAACCGCGTCGACAGCCTCGGCAATCTCGCCGAGAATCCGGCTGTCGGGCTCCTCTTCTTCGTCCCCGGCGTCAACGAGACGCTGCGCGTCAACGGCCATGCCCGCATCACGACCGACACCAGCTTGCTGGCGCCGCTCTCGGCGCAGGGCAAGGCGCCGCGCTCGGGGCTCCTCGTCGCGGTGAAGGAGGCCTATTTTCAGTGCGGCAAGGCGCTCCTTCGCGCGAAGCTCTGGGACCCGGCAAGCCGCATCGAGCGCTCCTCGTTTCCGAGCCTCGGCCGCATTCTCGCCGATCAGATCGGCGACACTGACGCCGCCGCCGCCGACCGCACGATCGAGGAAGCGTATCGAACGCGGCTTTATTGAGGTTGAATTCGCCCATGACGTGTCACTCTCGAGCGCGCATCTTCGTCATCGAAGGCAATCAGTTGAATTGGTCCCGCAAAGAATGTCGCGAGCCGCTCGGCGCTCGCCTCTTGTCGGGTGCTTTTGGCAACGCCGTACCAAAGTTCGAAGGCGACGACAGAGGACACCCCGATGGTGCTGCCGCCCGCCAACGCTTCTTCGAGCTTTGCTCTGATTGACGGCGGCTTACCGTCGATGAGCGCGATGCAGGCGTTCGTATCGAGCAGGTAGTTCACGGAAACAGATTTTCCGGCCTTGGCATCGGCGGCTGATCGCGACCTTCGGCCATAAACGCCTCGGGACCAAATCGATCGAGCGCGGCGAACCAGTCGCTGACATCGCCGACGAGCGGCTCGAGGAGCACTCCGCGTCCGAACTCGCGCACGCGCACCCGATCGCCAGGCAACCGGAATTCCCGCGGCAGCCACACGGCTTGGCTGCGCCCATTCACTGGTTGTTCACGTCAAGGCAGAATGCGCTCGAATTGCTCTCAATCGAAATCCTCGGCGAGCGCGGCGCGCACCGCCTCCGGCATGACGGCGAGGTGGCCGTAATTGGGGTGGTCGAAGCCGACCAGAACCTGCGTGCCGGGCGCGCGGAAGCGCGCCTTTTGCTCGGCGGTGAAGGGGAAATGCGCGAATTGCACCGAGGAGGCCTTGCCGTCCTCGGCGCGGGTGTTCTCGCGCCCCTCATCGGCGCGGCCGCGGATGCGCTCGTCTCCGACTTGCAGGAACATGTGGCGCTCGATGCCGGAGAGGCGGGCGAGGACGGTCTTGCGCCGCGCCTCGTCGTCGATCTCGAACATCACGGTCGCGACGAGCTCGCTGCCCTGCGGGATGAGCGGATTATAGGCGCGCAGCTCATCCGCGATCTGCTCCTCTCCGCCCTTTTCGATGTGCAGCATCTCGTGGACCTGCTGCCACATCGTCTCGTAATTCTCGAAATAGAAAGTGGCAAAGGGGCCGACCTCGACGCGGCGCACGCGCTTCAGCGCCGCGATCCGCCGCCGCCGCTCGCCGCGCTCGCGGGCGTATTGCTCGGGCGGCAGGATGTCGGCGCGGGTGAGCGACCGTTTGGGTGACATGAGCCTCTCCTCTAGGACGCGACGGCGAGGCCGTAAGCCTCGGCCATGAGCTCGATCGGATGGCGCGCGCCGCCTGCCGGCGCCTTGGCGCCATCCTCCAGCTTCTCCATGCCTTGCACGATGTGGGTGCCGGCGAGCGGGCATTCCGAGGCGAGATAGGCCGTTGCATTCTTCGCCGCCTGCTTCGCGACCGGCTTGCCGACTTTGAGCGCGACCTCGAAATTGCCCTTGCCGACGCCCCAGGAGCCGCCATGGCCCGAGCAGCGCTCGATGACGGCGACGCGCGTGCCCGGCAGCAAACGCAGCATCTCGGCCGCCTTCTGCCCCATATTCTGGGCGCGCGCATGGCAGGCAAGATGCAAGGTGACGCCGCCATCGAGGCCCGAGAAGCCGGGGGCGAGCCCCTCCTTCTTGGCGATGTCGACGATGTATTCGCTGATATCGAAGGTCGCCTGGGCGAGGCGCTTCACCTGCGCATCCTCGGGCAGGATGAGAGGCCATTCGAATTTGAGCATCAAGGCGCAGGACGGGACGAGGGCGATGACGTCATAGCCTCGGTCGATCCAGGGCGAGAGCTCGGCCGCGACTTTGCCCGCGCTCTCGGCGACCTTGGCGAGATTGCCTTGCTCCAATTGCGGCATGCCGCAGCAGCCCGGGTAGGCGATCTCGGTCTCGACGCCG
Organism: Alphaproteobacteria bacterium; assembly: GCA_021325525.1. Lineage (GTDB taxonomy): Bacteria > Pseudomonadota > Alphaproteobacteria > ATCC43930 > CGMCC-115725 > URHD0088. Next base: position 30,301 of record JAJPHB010000033.1, on the reverse strand, counting down.
TTCTTGGCCAAGACGGCGCGCGTCGCCGTGCCGATCTGCGGGTTGTTGTAGTTGACGAAGCAGGTGGCGTAGAGCACGGCCTTGCGGCCGAAGGCAGGCGCAGTGCGGTCGATCTCCGGAGCTGCGCGCTTGGCGCGCATCGCGAAAGTGCGGCCGTGGAATTTCGGCAGCGCGGCCTCGCGGTCGATCCCGGCGAGCTTCTCCAGCAAGGGGCGCGTCAGCTTGTTTCCGGTGTCGCTCGCCCAGTTGGCGAGCGGCGCCACGGCGCCGGCGAGGTGGCCGTTGCGGTCGGTCTTGACCAATTCCTGCGACATGCGGCCGACGCGGCCAGCGCGGAGCTCTGCCGCGCGGTAGCGCAGCATCAGATGCGGGAAATCGAGATCGAACTCGTGCGGCGGCACATAGGGGCACTTCGTCATGAAGCACATGTCGCAGAGCGTGCAGGCATCGACGACGCGCTTGTAGTCCGCCGGCGCCACCGCATCGAGTTCGCCGGTCGCCGAGGTGTCGATGAGATCGAAGAGGCGCGGGAAGGAATCGCAGAGATTGAAGCAGCGCCGGCAGCCATGGCAGATATCGAAGACTCGATGCGCCTCCGCCTCGATCTTCGCCATGTCGTAAAAGTCGGGATTCTGCCAGTCGATGACGTGGCGCGTCGGCGCCTCGAGGCTGCCCTCTCGCATAGCGTATTGCTCTCGAATCGGAATTCGCAGGGCCGGCGCGCGCCGCCGGCGGCCGAGGGAAGCGGCGGCTCCCCTCGGTCAGTTCAACACCGGGCGCAGCGCCTCAGCTGAGGGCGTCGAGAGCCTTCTGGAAGCGGCCGGCATGCGACTTCTCGGCCTTGGCAAGGGTCTCGAACCACTCGGCGATCTCATCGAACCCTTCCTCGCGCGCCGTCCGCGCCATGCCGGGATACATGTCGGTATATTCATGCGTCTCGCCGGCGATGGCGGCCTTGAGGTTGTCCGAGGTGCCGCCGATCGGCTTGCCGGTCGCCGGATCGCCGACTTCCTCGAGGAATTCGAGATGCCCGTGCGCGTGGCCGGTCTCGCCTTCCGCCGTCGAGCGGAACACGGCCGAGACGTCGTTGTAGCCTTCGACATCGGCCTTCTGCGCGAAATAGAGATAGCGGCGATTGGCCTGGCTCTCGCCGGCGAAGGCGGCCTTCAGGTTCTCCATGGTCTTCGAGTTCTTCAACGACGGCATGTTTCTTCCTCCTTGACGAAGATGGCGTGACGGATTCCGTGACGGGCGGCAGCGGGTCGTCAGCGCCCGTCGCCGCTTATATGAACCCGGCGCGCGTCTCTGTCAATAACTTAGAGGGATTCTAAATTGCCGCCGAACTCGTGAGCCAACCTCAGGTTCCGGCCCCAAGGCGCACGATGACGTCGACTCGCCGAATCTCCGTCCCCGGCGGCGGCTCCGGCAGCTGCTTAACCACGACATGGTCCCCGGGAATGTCTTGAAGGACGCCCGTCTTCTCGAAATAGAAATGGTGGTGGTCATCGGTGTTGGTGTCGAAATAGGAGCGCCCGGGCTCGACGACGACCTCGGAGAGGAGGCCGGCAGCGGTGAATTGGTGAAGCGTGTTGTAGACGGTGGCGAGCGAAACGCGCACCGCCGCGGCCACGGCCTCGCCGTGAAGCTGCTCCGCCGTCACATGGCGGTGCCCCTTGTCGAAGAGAAGACGCGCCAGGGCGAGCCGCTGACGGGTCGGCCGGAGCCCGACGCGGCGGAGCCGCTCGAGCGCGCCGCTATAGGGGCGTAAGTCGCTCATTGCCCGCATATAAGAGTGGCGGAGGGAAAAATAAAGAGACGATCGAGCGCTTTGCGGTTCGGCAGGACATGGCCGTTCAATCGCCCGTCTCCAGCCGCTCGACCAGTTCCCGCACCGTCGGGATGTAGCCGTTGGCATAAAACGGGTCGCTGGCGAAGCGGTAGGCGTTGTGTCCGGCGAACATGAGCTCGAACTCGACATCCTCGGAATGGCTGATCGCCTGCAAGGTCTTCTGGATGCAGAAGCTGCGCGGGTCGGCCTTTTTGCCGGTCGATCCCGTCTCGCCCTGCGACCAGTTGGAGAATTGGCAGGCGCTGAGGCAGCCCATGCAGTTGATCTGGTCGTTGCGGATCTCGAGCGCCCGCTCCGGCGTCACGAAGATGAGGGTCGAATCGGGCGTCCGCAGCGCTTCGGTGAAGCCCTGGCGCGCCCAGCCTTCGGCCCGCTCGCGATCATGCGGCGTCAGATAAACGGTCCGGCCGCGCGCGCCGATATGGTATTCGGCGATATGGTCGCCGACGGGGGTCACGGCATAGGCGACCTGCCGCTCGGAGCGCTGCTGCAGCTCTTCGAGGAAGGCATTGCGCACGGCCGAGGAATAGAAGCCGGTCGGGCTGAAGCGGTTGAGGAAGACATCGCCCTCCTGCAGCGTCAGCAGCTTGCGCTTCCAGGCGTCCGAGATCGGGCTCTCTTTCGTCAGCAGCGGCCGCGTGCCGAATTGAAAGGCCATCGGCCCCAGTTCGGGATTGTCGAGCCAGTCGGCCCATTCGCGCAGGTACCAGACGCCGCCGGCCATGAAGATCGGGGTCTCGTTCAAGCCGAAATCGCGCATCAGGCTGCGCAGCTCGCGGACGCGCGGATAGGGTGGTTCAGGGCGCTCCGGATCCTCGCTGTTGGAGAGGCCGTTATGGCCGCCGGCGAGCCAGGGGTCCTCATAGACGACGCCGCCCAGCCAGTCGCTGAACTTGTGGTAGGCGCGCTTCCAGAGCGCGCGGAAGGCGCGGGCCGAGGAGACGATCGGGTAGTAGTAGACGCCGTAGCGGGCGGCGATCTCGGCGATGCGGTAGGGCATGCCGGCACCGCAGGTGACGCCGTGGATGAGCCCCTTGGCGCCTTCGAGAATGCCGTGCAGGACCCGCTCGGCGGCGGCCATCTCCCACAGCACGTTCATATGGATGCGGCCCTGCCCATTGGAGCGCTCATGCGCGACGCGGGCCTGATGGATGCCGCCGGCGATGGCGTAAGCCACGAGCTCCTCATGGCGCTCGGCGCGGGTGCGGCCATGATAGATCTGCGGCTTGCGCGCGCCGCTCTCATCGGGGCTGTCGGCGTTGACGCCGGAGAAGGTGCCGACGCCGCCAGTCGCCGCCCAGGCGCCGGAGCTTTCTCCGTTCGAAACCGAGATTCCCTTCCCCCCCTCGACGAGGGGCAGCACCTCACGGCCCGAGATGACGAGCGGCTTCAGCGCGATCACGTGATGGCTCCTTCGTGCTCGGCAGGGCGCACCGGCACCGCCTCCCCGCTCCAGTTATGTATGTGCACCCGTCTCACTCTGCGAGGGTTGGGACGCTGCGCGCAAGAGCGGCGATGATCGCGCCGGGGCAGTCCGAGATGATGCCGGTCGCGCCCCAATGGATGAGTTCGCGGGCGCGCGCCGGGTCGTTGACGGTATAGACGAGGAGCGGATAGCCGGCTTCGCGCACGGCCGCGACTTGCGCCGGCGTCAAGCGCCGCTCGCCGCAATGGATGGTGGCGCAGCCGAGCGCCTCGGCGCGCCGCCGCCAATCGGCGGGGAGCTGGCCGAAGAGATAGCCGCGGGCGATTTCGGGCGCCGCGTCCCGTGCCGCCGCCAGCGACAGCGGCGCGAAGCTGGAGACGAGCGGCGGCGGCAGATGCGCCGGCCAGCAGCGGCGCAGCACGGCCATGACCGCCTCCGCCGTCGCCTTCTCCGCGCCAGGCGAGGGCTTGATTTCGACATTGGCGCCGAGCCCGAGCGCGCCGAGCAGCGCGGTCAGCTCCTCGAGGTCGGGGATCCGCTCGCCGGCGAATTGCGGCGCGAACCATGCGCCGGCGTCGTAGCGGCGGAGCGCCTCGAAGGAGAGCGCCGCCGCCGCGCCCCTTCCGTCGGTCGTCCGGTCGATCGTGTCGTCATGGAGTACGATGCAGCGGCCATCGCCGCTGAGATGCACATCGAACTCGACCCAGCGCGCGCCGTCAGCATGCGCTCTGCGCATCGAGGCGAGCGTGTTCTCCGGCGCCACGGCAGCGGCGCCGCGATGGCCGATGACAACGGGCAGGTCGGGCGGGCCGGCGGCGGCGACCGCCGCCCCCCCGGCGACGGAGCGCGCCGGCGATGCCGTCACGGCGCGGCCTTCGCTTCCTCGCGCGGCCGCGTGCCGAGATCCTCGCCGGTGGCCTGATCGACCTGCTTCATGCTGAGCTTGACCTTGCCGCGGTCATCGAAGCCGAGCACCTTCGCCTTCACCTGGTCGCCGACCTTGACGACATCGGCGACCTTGGCGACGCGGTGCGGCGCCAGCTCGCTGATATGGACGAGGCCGTCCCGCGCGCCGAGGAAGTTCACGAAGGCGCCGAAATCGACGACCTTCACGACCTTGCCGTTGTAGATGACCCCGACCTCGGGCTCGGCGACGATGCCGCGGATCCAGTCGATCGCCGCCTTCGAGGCGTCGGCGTCGACGGCCGCCACCTTGATGGTGCCGTCATCCTCGATGTCGATCTTGGCGCCGGTCACCTCGCAGATTTCGCGGATGACCTTGCCGCCCGAGCCGATCACCTCGCGGATCTTGTCCTTCGGAATGGTGATCGTGGTGATGCGCGGCGCATTGGCGCTCACCCCCTCGCGCGCATCCGCGAGGGCCTTCGCCATCTCGCCCAGGATATGCATGCGGCCCTCCCTCGCCTGGGCGAGGGCGATCCGCATGATCTCCTCGGTGATCGAGGTGATCTTGATGTCCATCTGCAGGGCCGTGACGCCATGCGCCGTGCCGGCGACCTTGAAATCCATGTCTCCCAGATGGTCCTCGTCGCCGAGAATGTCCGAGAGCACGGCAAAGCCGTCCGCCTCCTTGATGAGGCCCATGGCGATGCCGGCCACGGGAAGCTGGATCGGGACGCCGGCATCCATCAGGGACAGCGAGGCGCCGCAGACGCTCGCCATCGAGGAGGAGCCGTTGGATTCCGTGATCTCGGAGACGACGCGGATCGTATAGGGAAAGCTTTCCTTCGCGGGCAGCAGCGGGTGGACAGCGCGCCAGGCGAGCTTGCCGTGCCCGATCTCGCGCCGCCCGGGCGATCCCATGCGTCCCGCCTCGCCGGTGGAATAGGGCGGAAAATTGTAGTGCAGCATGAAGTTGGAGCGGTATTCGCCTTCGAGCGCGTCGATGATCTGCTCGTCCTGCCCCGTCCCGAGCGTCGTCACGACCAGCGCCTGCGTCTCGCCCCTCGTAAAGAGCGCAGAGCCATGCGCCCGCGGCAGCACCCCGACCTCGCAATTGATCGGCCGCACGGTCTTGGTATCGCGCCCGTCGATGCGCTGGCCGCTCTTCAGAATGGCGCCGCGCACGATCTCCTTCTCGAGCGATTTGAAGGCCTTGCCGGCAAGAGTGCGCTCCGTCTCGTCAGCGAAGAGCTCGGCGATCTTGCCGCGCGCGGCTTCGAGGCGCTGCTGTCGCGCCTGCTTCTGCTGCTCGGCATAGGCCGCGGCGATTTCCTCGCCGACGGCCCCGCGCAGCTTCTCTTTGATCGCCGCCGGATCGACCGAGGGCGGCGGCAGGTCCCACGGCTCCTTGGCGCAGGACTCGGCGAGCTCGATGATCGCCTGGATGACCGGCTGGAAGCTCTTGTGCCCGAACATGACAGCGCCGAGCATGGTCTCCTCGGAGAGCTGCTGGGCCTCCGATTCGACCATCAGCACGCCCTCGGTGGTGCCGGCGACGACGAGGTCGAGCTGCGATCGCTCCATGCGGTCGAGGCGCGGATTGAGAACGTACTGCCCGTCGATATAGCCGACGCGCGCGCCGCCGATCGGTCCCAGGAAGGGAATGCCCGAGAGCGTCAGCGCCGCCGAGGCGCCGATCATGGCGACGATGTCGGGATCGTTCTCGAGATCGTGGCTCAAGACCGTGCAGACGACCTGCGTCTCGTTGAGGAAGCCGGGAACGAAGAGCGGCCGGATCGGCCGGTCGATAAGGCGCGAGACCAGCGTCTCCTTCTCGGAGGGACGGCCTTCGCGCTTGAAGAAGCCGCCCGGGATCTTGCCGGCGGCGAAGCTCTTCTCCTGATAGTTCACCGTGAGCGGGAAGAAATCCTGGCCCGGCTTCGCCGCCCTGGCGGCAACCGCGGTGCAGAGCACGGTGGTGCCGCCATATGTCGCCATGACCGCGCCATCGGCTTGCCGGGCGATCTTGCCCGTCTCGAGGACGAGGCGGCGGCCGCCCCAGTCCAGCTCCTTGCGGAATATCTCGAACATCTCTTCTCTCTTCCTTCTACAGACACTCGTCCGGGGCGGCGTGCCCGATGGCTCGCATCGCCCCTCGCCGACAGCGACGCCGGGCGCCGACAGGTCGGGTCATTGGGATGGCGCGAATCCGCGCCGCTGCCCGCGACCTTCCGTCGCGAGAGCCGGCGCGGCGATATGGCGATCAACATATAGGCTCCGGGCGCGGCAAGCCAACGCCCGCGGGCGGCGACCTGCGCGTCAGCGGCGCAATCCCAGGCGCTCGATCAGCGCCTCGTAGCGCTTTGCGTCCTTGCGCTTCAGATAGTCGAGCAGGCTCCGGCGCTGGCCCACCATCACCAGCAGCCCCCGTCGCGAATGGAAGTCCTTGCTGTGGGTGCCGAGATGGTCGGTCAGATTCTTGATGCGCTCGCTCAAGATCGCGACCTGGACTTCGGGCGAACCGGTATCGCCCTCTTTCGTGGCATAGTCGCGGATCAGCTCCTGCTTCCGCGTCGCGGTAATCGACATCGTGCTCTCCCATCAAGGATTGATGACGCGCACCGGCCGAAGCGTCTCGCCGCCGATCTCCGCAAGCGCCACCAGCCGGCGATCGGCGGTCGCGCGAACGAGAGAACCGGTCCCGGAGAGGGCGGCGCGCCGGCGGTCATCGGCGATCAAGGGAATGGCCTGACCGTGGCGCAACCGGTTCGCCTCGACTTCCGTCAGGGCCAGCGCCGGGATGTCGTCCAGCGCGGTCTCGATCGGAAGCAGGTGCTCGAAAACGGCGGCACTATGCCCAAGCGCCGCGAGATTATCTAGCGAAATCGCCCGCTCGATGGTGAAGGCGCCGACGGCCATGCGGCGGAGCGCGGCAATATGCGCGACAGTGCCGAGAGCGGCGGCGAGGTCGCGGCCGAGCGCGCGGATATAGACGCCCTTTCCCGTGACCGCCTCGAACTCGGCATGATCGGCATCGCACTGTCCGAGAAGGCGCAAAGCCACAATCTCTGCCGGGCGCGCTTCGGGGATCGCCGCGGCGCCGGCCCGGGCCAAGGCATAGGAACGCCGACCCGCGATCTTCACCGCCGAGTAGACCGGCGGCACCTGCTCGATGACGCCGACGAAGCGCGGCAGCACGGCGGCGATTGCCGCGGCGCTCGGCCGCACCGGGCTCGTCGCCACGATCTCGCCTTCGGCGTCGTCGGTCGAGCGCGCCTCGCCCCAGCGCAGGCGGAAGCGGTAGGTCTTGCGGCCCGCCATGGCCCAGGCGACCGTCTTCGTCGCCTCGCCGAGCGCGATCGGCAGAACTCCGGTCGCCAGCGGATCGAGGGTGCCGCCATGGCCGGCCTTCTGCGCCGCGAGCCGGCGGCGAACGGCCGCGACGGCTTGGCTCGAACTCATGCCAAGAGGCTTGTCGAGGATGATCCAGCCATGGACCGGATTGCCGGTGCGCTTGCGCGTCATTGCCCTCGGTCTTCCGCCGGCTCATCGCGATGGCCGGCGAGATCGCGCTCGACTTTCGGGCTGTGCAGCAGCGCCTCGATCCGGCTCGCATGGTCGAAGGCGGTGTCGAGCGCGAAGCGCAAGCTGGGCGTGAAGCGCAGCGGCACCTCGCGCGCGATGCGGCCGCGCAGATAGGCTGCGCCGCGCTGCAGCGCCGCCATCACTCCGGGCGCATCGCGGCCGCCGAGCGGCATGACGAAGGCGGTCGCATTCTTCAGATCGGGGCTGATGCGGACCTCGGTCACGGTGATGTCGGCATCCTGCAATACGGGATCGCGCAGGTCATGGTGCGCGAGAATGCGGGCGAGGGCGTGGCGCAGCTCCTCGCCGACGCGCAGCTGCCGCTGGCTCGGCACGCCACCCCCGCGCTCCTTCTGGGTCTTTCTCATCGGCTTGCCGTTCGCAATCTCCAGCGCCGCGCGCGGAGGCCGAAAGCGGGCCCGGCCGAGCCGGGCACCGCGGTTGGTGGCTGGCGGCGGGCTACAGCGCCCGCGCCACCTCCTCCATCTCGAAGCACTCGATGATGTCGCCGGCCTGGATGTCCTGATAATTCTCGAAGGCCATGCCGCATTCATAGCCTTCCTTGACCTCGCGCACCTCGTCCTTGAAGCGCTTCAGCGTCTTGAGGCTGCCCTCATGGATGACGACGTTGTCGCGCAGCAGGCGGACGCGGGCGCCGCGCTTCACCTGGCCCTCGGTCACCATGCAGCCGGCAACCTTGCCGACCTTGGTGATGTTGAAGACCTCGCGGATCGCCGCATTGCCGAGGAACCGCTCGCGCACGGTCGGCGCCAGCATGCCGCCCAGCGCCGCCTTCATATCGTCGATCACGTCGTAGATGATCGAATAGTAGCGGATCTCGACGCTGTCGCGCCGCGCCAGATCGCGCGCCTGGGGATTCGCCCTGACATTGAAGCCGACGATTATCGCGTTCGACGCCTTGGCGAGAATGACGTCGCTCTCGTTGATGCCGCCCACCGCCGAGTGCAGCACGCGGACCGCGACCTCGTTGGTCGAGAGCTTGGCGAGCGACCCGACGATCGCCTCGAGCGAGCCCTGGACGTCGGATTTGACGACGACCGCGAGCTCCTTGGCGACGCCGGCGGCGATCTGCGAGAACATCTGCTCGAGCGTGCCGCGGGCTCCGGCTGCCGCGTTCTGGTCGCGGCGGCGGCGCTGGCGGAAGGACGTTACGTCGCGCGCCCGGCTTTCGTTGTCGACGACGGAGAAGTCGTCGCCCGCGAGCGGCGTGCCGTTGAGCCCCAACACTTCGACCGGCATCGCCGGGCCGGCCTCGCGCAGATTGTTGCCGCGGTCGTCGATGAGCGCCCGCACGCGGCCCCATTCGTCGCCGGTGACGAAGATGTCGCCGACTTTGAGCGTGCCGCGCTGAATGAGCACGGTCGCCACGGCGCCGCGCCCGCGCTCCAGCTTCGCCTCGATGACGACGCCTTCGGCGGCGCGTGCCGGATTGGCCTTGAGGTCGAGGATTTCGGCCTGCAGCAGGATCGCTTCCTCGAGCTTGTCGAGACCGGTCTTCTTGAGGGCCGAGACTTCGACATCGAGGATGTCGCCGCCGAGCTTCTCGACGACGAGCTCGTGCTGCAGGAGCTCCTGACGCACACGGTCGGGGTTGGCGTCGGGCTTGTCGACCTTGTTGATGGCGACGATGATCGGCACGTTGGCCGCCTTCGCATGGCGGATCGCCTCCACCGTCTGCTCCTTGATGCCGTCATCGGCGGCGACGACGAGCACGACGATGTCCGTGACATTGGCGCCGCGTGCCCGCATCGCCGTAAAGGCTTGGTGGCCCGGCGTGTCGATGAAGGTGATCCGGTTGCCGCCCGAAAGCTCGACCTGATAGGCGCCGATATGCTGCGTGATCCCGCCCGCCTCTCCGCCGGCGACATCGGTGTGGCGCAGCGCGTCAAGCAGCGAGGTCTTGCCGTGATCGACATGGCCCATGATGGTGACGACGGGCGGCCGCGGCAGCAGATCGCCTTCCTCGTCCGCCTCGCCTTTGAGGCCGATCTCGACATCGGCTTCCGAGACGCGCTTCAGCTTATGGCCGAATTCGGCGACGAGAAGCTCCGCGGTGTCGGCATCGATCACCTGGTTGATGGTCGCCATGACGCCCATCCGCATCAGCGCCTTGATGACGTCGGCGCCGCGTTCGGCCATGCGGTTCGCGAGCTCTTGGACGGTGATGCTCTCGGGCACGACGACATCGCGCACGATCTTCTGCTGCTCGACGGATTGGTGCTGCGCGCGCTGCTTCTCGCGGGCGCGGCGCACCGAGGCGAGGCTGCGCATGCGCTCGTCCGCATCGGCATCGAGCGCCCGCGTCACCGTCATCTTGCCGCGCCGGCGCGGCTCCTCGCGGCGCACCGGCATCGCCGTCCGCCTGAGATCGAGCCGCGGCCCGCGCCGAACCGGCCCCTCCTCCTCGCTTTCGTCTTCGGCGGCCGGCTTCATCTTGCCGGCGGCGGTCAGGGCCGCGACTTTGGCGGCAGCGGCTTTGCCGGCGCGCTCGGCCATCTCGCGGCGCTGTTCTTCCTCCGCCTTGCGCTTCTGATCCTCCTCGGCGCGGCGCTTCTCCTCCTCCTCGGCCTTGCGCCGCGCCTCTTCCGCGGCCCGCCGCGCCTCCTCCTCGGCCCGCCGCCGCGCATCCTCGGCAGCACGCTCGGCCTCTTCCTGGCGCTGCCGGTCGACCTCGACGATCGCTTGCCGGCGCGCCTCCTCATCGGCCTTCTTGGCGTCCTGCAAGGCGCGGACGCGGCCGGCGCGCTCTTCCGCGGTCAAGGTGCGCGGCATCACGATCGGCGCGCGCTTGGCTTGCGGCGCCGCCGCCGGCGGCGTCTCGCGCGGCGCCGCCGGCGCCTCGCTCCGCTCGCCCAGCCCCGGCACGACCGTCCGCTTCTTGCGGACCTCGACCATCACGGTCTTGGTGCGGCCATGCGGGAAGCTCTGGCGCACCTGGCTCGTCTCGATCGGCTTGCGCAGCTCGAGCCGTCCGCTTGCGCGGCCGCCGAGGCTGAGCGGCCTCTTGTGTTCCTGTTCGTTATTATCCGTCATATCGTCCCGCTACCGTCCACCTCGTCCCGGCGGCGACGCCGCCGTTCAGTCGTCAAGATCTCGCCCGACCGGCGATATCCGGCAAGGCGCGCTGCTGCGCGCGTCAGCTCGCCGGAGAGCTTTCCGGGCGCCACCGCGGCATGCACAACGTGCTCACGACCGAACGCCGCGCCAAGCTCGGCGGCGTTCAGGACATCGACCAGCGGCAGGTCCCGCGCCGCCGCCCTTATCTTCTCGCGGCCGCTGTCGCCGCCGTCGAGCGCCGCAACGAGAACCGCCGCCTTGCCTTCGCGCAACGCGGCGCGAACCTTCTCGAAACCGGCGACCGCCTGGCCGGCGCGGCGCGCCAGCCCGATCAGATCACGGCAGCGCCGCCGCAGCAACGCCTCGACCTGATCCGCAAGGTCGCCCGGTGCCGTGACCGGAGCGCGCGCCGCCCGCGCGAAAAGGCGCTTGGCAACCGCCGCCGCCACTATATCGCGCCGCGCCGTCAACCACAAACCCCGCCCGGGCAGGCGCCCGGCGAGGTCCGGAACGAGCGTGCCATCGGGTGCCGCAACGAAGCGCAGAAGCTCGTCTTTCGGGCGTACGGCACCGGTGACGATACAGCGCCGCAGCGGGGCGGCATCCGCCGAGCCGGATCGCTCCCGCTGGCGCCGGTTGCCGCCCTCGACGCCGCCGATGGCCGGCGTGGCGCCTTACTCCTGAGCGGGCGCCGCTGCCGCATCCGCCCCCTCGAACCAATGCGCCCGCGCCGCCATGATGATGGCATTGGCCTCGTCCTGCGTCAGGCTGGCGCTGCCCTGCACCGCCTCGATCAGCTCGTCGCCGGCAAGGTCGGCCAAATCGTCGAGAGTCTTGACGCCCTTCTCGCCGAGCGCCACCAGCATCGCCGGCGTGACGCCGCTGAGCGCCGCCACCTCGTCGCTGACGCCGAGCTCGTGACGACGCGCCTCCAGCTGCTCGTTCTTCCGCGCGATGAAGCTGCGCGCCCGCTCCTGCAGCTCCGCCGCCACCTCCTCGTCGAACCCCTCGATGCCCGCCAGATCCTCGAGCGGGACGTAACCCACCTCCTCGACCGAGGTGAAGCCTTCGGTCACCAGGAGATGGGCGATGACATCGTCGATGTCGAGAGCCTCGATGAACATCTGGCTGCGCGTGCGGAACTCCTCGGTGCGGCGCTCGCTCTCCTCGGCCTCGGTGAGGATATCGATATCCCAGCCGGTGAGCTGCGAGGCGAGGCGCACATTCTGGCCGCGCCGGCCAATGGCCAGGCTCAATTGCTCGTCGGGGACGACCACCTCGATGCGGCGCTGCTCTTCATCCATGACGACCTTGGCGACCTCGGCCGGCGCCAGCGCGTTGACGACGAAGGTCGCGGGATCAGCCGACCAGGGGATGATGTCGATCTTCTCGCCCTGAAGCTCGGCGACCACCGCCTGGACGCGGCTGCCGCGCATGCCGACGCAGGCGCCGACCGGGTCGATGCCGCTGTCGTTCGAGAGCACGGCGATCTTCGCCCGGCTGCCCGGATCGCGCGCCACGGCGCGGATCTCGATGATGCCGTCGTAAATCTCCGGCACCTCCTGGGCGAAGAGCTTCGCCATGAATTGCGGATGGGTGCGGGAGAGGAAAATCTGCGGCCCCCGCGTTTCCTGGCGCACATCGTAGATGTAGGCGCGAACCCGCTCGCCCTGGCGGAAGCTCTCGCGCGGCAGCAGCTCGTCGCGGCGCAGGATCGCTTCGGCGCGCCCGAGATCGACGACGACGTTGCCGAATTCGACGCGCTTGGCGAGGCCGTTGACGATCTCGCCGACGCGGTCCTTGAATTCCTTGTACTGGCGCGCGCGTTCGGCGTCGCGCACCTTCTGGACGATGACCTGCTTTGCCGTTTGCGCCGCGATGCGGCCGAAATCGATGGGCGGCAGCGGGTCCGTCAGGAAATCGCCGATCTCGGCCTCGCTGTTGACGCGTTTGGCCTCGGCAAGGGCGATCTGCGTCGCCTCGTTCTCTACCGGATCGGCGACCTCGCGGAAGCGCAGCAGCCGGATCTCGCCGCTCTTGCGGTCGATCTCGGCGCGGATGTCGTATTCCTGACCGTATTTGGATCGGCCGGCCTTCTGGATGGCCTGCTCCATCGCCTGCAGGACTTCGTCCCGGTCGATGCCCTTGTCGCGCGCGACGATGTCGGCGGTCTGCAGCAGCTCGAACGGGGAATATGTCGCTAGGTTTTCCATCTTAGGCGTTCTCTTCGCAGCATTGCGTCACTATTCGGTTCCTTCGCTCAGCCCGCCTGCCGCCGGCGCGCCGCCGCCAGCAGCTCGTCGTTGAGCACCAGCTTGGCGCGCACGATGTCGGCGAAGGGGAGGGCCACTTCGCGGTCGTCGACGGCGATGCGCACATCATCGGCGGCAAGACCGAGCAGGCGCCCGCGGAAGCGCTTCTGGCCGCCGATCGGCGCGCCGAGCTCTATCTTCGCCTCGTGCCCGGCAAAGCGCGCGAAATCCTCGCGCGACACGAGCGGCCGGTCGATCCCGGGCGAGCTCACTTCGAGGGTATAGCGCGTCGCGATCGGATCGGCGACGTCGAGCAGCGCCGAGACGTTGCGGCTGATCTCGGCGCAATCCTCGACGGTCATCGCCGCCTCGTCGCGCCGTTCGGCCATCACCTGCAACGTCGCGCGCCGGCCGCCCGTGAAGGCGACGCGAACGAGGCGATAACCCATCGCCTCGAGGGCGGGTGCGATCAGCGCCTTGATGTGATCCGGTTCGACGACCACGCAGCCTCATTCCGTAACCGCCGGCGCGTCGACCGCGACCGCAAAATAAAAAAGTGGGCTCTTCGCCCACCCCTTTTCTTGCGGCCCGGTTACCGCCGAGCCTATGGGACTTTGCTCGGCAATATAGTCAAAATGCGCGGCCCTGCAAGATGGAAGCTGAGCTTCCTCTCAGCGCGACCGCCGGCGCAGGCGCAGAAAGACCGGCGCACGTCCCGCCGCGACCGCCTTCGCCTCATAACGCGTCGCCGGCCAATCCGCGGGCCGGGTGCGCCAGTCGGCCGGACCCTTGGCGAGCCATTCGAAGGCGGGATGCGTCGGGACGCGCTGCAGCATCCAGAGCAAATAGCTTCGATCGTCGGTCGCAACGCGCAGCTCGGCGCCGCCCTTCATGACGCGCGCCAGCGCGTCGAGCGTTGCCGTCGAGACGAGGCGGCGCTTGTGGTGGCGCTGCTTCGGCCAAGGGTCGGGAAAGAGGATGAAGACGCGGCCGAGGCTCGCTTCCGGCAGCGCGGAGAGGAGCAGGCGGCCGTCATCGGTGAGGATGCGGATATTGGCGAGACGGCGCCGTTCGATCTCGCCCAGCAGCTTGACGATGCCATTCTCGAAGACCTCGCAGCCGATCATCCCGATGCCGGGATGCGCGGCAGCCTGCGCCGCGAGATGCTCGCCGCCGCCGAAGCCGATCTCGAGCCAGAGATCGCCGGGCGGCGCGGCAAAGAGCGCACTGGGATCGAGGCGTTCCCCAGGTTCCGGCAGCCGCAGCTGCAGGCGCGGCAGCAGGGTGCTCCACAGCCGCTGCTGCCCGGCCCGCAGCGGCCGCCCGCGGCGGCGGCCGTACAGGGCGCCTCGCCGGCGCGCAGGCGAAGTGGCGTCGTCACTTCCCGACCGCAGTGGTTCGTCGCGCGGCTCAGAAGGCGCGGCGGAGCTCATCGACGAGGTCGAGGCGCTCCCAGGAGAAGCCGCCATCGGGCTCGCAGGGGCGGCCGAAATGGCCATAGGCGGCGGTCCGGGCGTAGATCGGCTTGTTGAGGCCGAGATGCGTGCGGATGCCGCGCGGGCTCAGATCCATCAGCTCCTGGAGGACACTCGACAGCTTGTCCTCATCGACGCGGCCCGTCCCCGCCGTATCGATGTAGACCGAGAGCGGCCGCGAGACACCGATCGCATAGGAGAGCTGGATGGTGCAGCGCTCGGCGAGGCCGGCGGCGACGACGTTCTTGGCGAGGTAGCGCGCGGCATAGGCGGCGGAACGGTCGACCTTGGTCGGATCCTTGCCCGAGAAGGCGCCGCCGCCATGCGGCGCCGCGCCGCCATAGGTGTCGACGATGATCTTGCGCCCGGTGAGACCCGCATCGCCATCGGGGCCGCCGACGACGAACCGACCCGTCGGATTGACGTAGAAGTGATCCTCACCGCACATCCAGCCTTCCGGCAGGACGTTGAGGACATGCGGGCGGACGATCTCGCGGACCTCGGCCTGCTCGATCGAGGCGCTGTGCTGCGTCGAGACCACGACCGAGGTGGCGCGGACGGGCTTGCCATCCACATATTGCAGGCTGACCTGGCTCTTGGCGTCCGGGCCGAGCAGCGGCGCCGCGCCGGAATGGCGGGCTTCAGCCAAAGATTTCAGGATGGCGTGGGCGTAAAAAATGGGCGCCGGCATCAGCTGCTCGGTCTCGGTGCAGGCATAGCCGAACATGATGCCCTGGTCGCCCGCCCCCTCGTCCTTGTTGCCGCTCGCATCGACGCCCTGCGCGATATCGGCCGATTGCGCGTGGATGTGGCAGGCGATGTCGACGCGCTTCCAATGGAAGCCCTCCTGCTCGTAGCCGATATCGCGGATCGCCTGGCGCGCGACGCTGATGAGCTGCTCGGCCCCGATGCTGTCGGGCCCGCGCACCTCGCCGGCGAGCACGACCCGGTTCGTCGTCGCCAATGTTTCGCAAGCGACGCGCGCGTGCGGATCGGCGGCGAGGAAGGTGTCGACCACCGCATCCGAAATGCGATCGCAGACCTTGTCCGGATGCCCTTCGCTCACCGATTCGCTGGCGAACACATAATTGCGCTTGGCCACACTCGATCCTTTCCCTGCTCAGGCAGGACTGTTCCACCGCAAGATGGCAAAAAACACGGCTGTTCGCGAGCCGCGCGGCATGGCACCGCCGCCGCCTTGTTGCAATCCCGGGCGAGTGCCGTCAAGCGTTTTCGCGCGGACTTGCACGGCCCGGGTCGACCGGGGCGTTCAGCTTGGCCCGGACGTCTTCGCCAGCGCTTTCGCGAGCTCGAAGAAGCGCCGCCGCACATGCGAGTCGGGAATCTTGTAGTAGGCGCGCACGAGCTCGAGCGTCTCTCGCTTCAGCATCGGGTCGCTTTCATATTCGCCGGCCGGCTCCGCCAGCCCGGGGCGGCCCGGCGCGTTCAGCCCGGCCAGGTCCTCGAAGAAGAACGAGACGGGGACATCGAGCACCTGGCTCAGCTCGTAGAGCCGGCTGGCGCCGATCCGATTGGCGCCGCGCTCGTATTTTTGCACCTGCTGGAAGGTCAGCCCGATGGCATCGCCGAGCTTTTCCTGGCTCATGCCGAGAAGAGTGCGGCGCAGCCGCACGCGGGCACCGACATGGATGTCCGTCGGATTGGGGCCATCGGCCTTTTGCCGCCGACGCCGTATTACTCTCGGCTTGTTAACCATGATTATCTGGCACCACCTCGATTTTATGCGCTGCTAATATTCATTGTTCGTTTCATGGTCAACGATTGAATAGCGTCCGCAATCCCCAATGTTCCCGTGCGACCGTGGCGCAACCTTTCAGCGCAGGCGCGCCCGCGCGGCGATGAGCGCCGCCGCCGGAACGAGGCCGCCGATGAGCATGACCCAGAAGAGCCGGTCGCCGAGGCGGGCATAGGGCGTCGGGCCCGGCAGAGCCGCCGGCAGCGGCGCGTCGAGCACCCCGACGGCATCGAGGCCGAGGCGTTCGCGGACGCGGCCATAGGCGTCGACAAAGCCGGAAATTCCGTTATTCGCCGCCCGCACCAGCGGCAGCCCTTCTTCGACGGCGCGCACGCGCGCGATCGCGAAATGCTGGAACGGACCCGAGGTGAATCCGTACCAGGCATCGTTCGTCACGTTGAGCAGCCATTGCGGCCGATGGCTCTCGTCGACGACGGCATGCGGAAAGATGACCTCGTAGCAGATGAGCGGTCCAACGGGCGGCAGGCCCGGAAGGGCGAGCGTGCGCGGCCCCGGCCCTGGGGTGAAATCGACGTTGCCGGGCGTGATCTTGTCGATCGGCAGGATGTTGCGGAACGGCACGTACTCGCCGAAGGGCACGAGGTGGAACTTGTCGAAGCTCGCAACGAGGTCGCCGGCGCCGTCGATCACGGCCAGGCTGTTCCAGAAATGCTGCGCCGGTCCCGGCAGCGGATCGGAGCGGAGCGCACCGGTGATGACGAGGCCGCCCGGCGGCGCGACGGCGGCGATGGCCGCCCGATGCGCCGGGTCGCGGTTGAGCAGGAAGGTCGCCGCCGCCTCCGGCCAGATGATGTCGGTGACGGGCCGCGCCGCCGGCTCGGCCGAGAGCGCGAGGAGGCGCTCGAAATTGCCGGCGCGCGCCGCCGGATCCCATTTCAGCGATTCCGCGATCGAAGGTTGCACAAGGCGAAGCCGCAGGCCGGGCACATCGGCCGCCGGCGCCGCGGCGAGGCGCAGCCAACCCCCGACGCCCAAAGCGATGACGACGAGCAGCCCAACGACCGGCGGCGCGATGCGGCGCAGATGCCGCGCCGCGGCGCGCGGCGGGTCTCCGAGCGAGGCCGGCAGCGCGGCGGCGGCCACGGTGAGGAGGCTGAGGCCGTAAATGCCGATGACCGCGGTGACTTGCAGGACGGCCGTGCCGCCCGGGAAGCCTCCCGACCAGGCGTAGCCGACAAGATTCCATGGAAATCCGGTGAAGAGATGGCCGCGCAGCCATTCGCCGATCAACCAGCACGCGGCAAGGCAGGGCGCGCGCGCGAGACCTTGCGGGCGCAGCCAGTGATAGAGCAGCAGCGCCGCGCCGCCATAAATGGAGAGCAAGGCCGGCAGCCCGGCGGCGGCGAAGGGCACCAGCCACCAGAAAGAGGCGATGTCGACGAAGAGCGCGGCGGCGATCCAATAGAGGCCGGCGACCAGGAAGCCGAAGCTGAAGCTCCAGCCCAAGGCGAAGGCCTGGCGCCCGCTCCGGCACCCGGCCGCGAGCCAGACGAGGCCGCTGAAGGAGACCGCAAGCAGCGGGACGAGGTCGACCGGCGGAAGCGCCGCCGCGGCGACGACCCCAAGCAGCGTCGCCATCCCGTAGCGCCGCCAGCCGGCGAGCGCGCCGGTCCAGGCGGCAAGGCGCTGCCAGGGCCCGAAAGCCGGATCCGCCTCGAAGGCGAGGCTGGTCGGCATGTCAGGCACGTCCGCCCGGTTCCGGCTTGCTGCCTCCGGGCAGGCCGCGGATGCGCAGCCGCTTGACCCGCCGCGGATCGGCGTCCAGCACTTCGAATTCGAGACCGGCGGGATGGGCGATCACCTCGCCCCGGCTCGGCACGCGGCCGGCGAGGGTGAAGACGAGGCCGCCCAGCGTATCCACCTCCTCTTCGCCGCCGGGACCGAGGAGATGCAACCCGAAGCGTTCCTCGAACTCCTCGATGGGCGTGCGGGCATGGGCGATCACGGTGCCGTCGGCGCGCTGCGCGAGCTGCGGCCCGGCTTCATCGTCGTGCTCGTCCTCGATCTCGCCGACGATCTCCTCGATCAGATCCTCGATCGTGACGAGCCCGTCGATGCCGCCGAACTCGTCGACCACCATCGCCATGTGGATGCGCGAGAGGCGCATCTGGAGCAGCAGATCGAGCACCGGCATCGAGGGAGCGACGACCAGCACCTTGCGCGCGAGCTTGTCGAGCCGTTCCGGCCGCCCTTCGACGAGGCGGGCGAGCACGTCCTTGATGTGAACGAAGCCGATCACCTCATCGAGCGTCTCGCGATAGACGGGAATGCGGGAATGGCCTTGCTCAACGAAGTGCTTGACCACCTCCGCGAAGGGTGTCTCGACCTCGAGCGCCACGATGTCGACGCGCTGGACCATGACGTCGGCGGTGTTCAGCTCGTGCAGCTTGAGGATATTGCCGATGAGCGTCCGCTCCTGCGGATCGATCGGCTCGGCGATCTCCTCGCGCTCCTCGATCATTTCCTCGAGCGAGGGAGGCGCATTCTCGTGATCGCGCTGCCGGCGGAACCCGCGAAGCCAGTTGCGAAGCGCGCGGAACGGCCGATCGCTCTCGCCCGTCGGATCGCGGGGCGGACCGCCTAGCGAAGACGCTTCAGCCATGCGGCACCGGTGAACCGAGATAGGGATCGGCGATGCCGAGCCCGGCCAGAATGCGGCGCTCGAGCCGCTCCATCCGCCGCGCCTCGACCGCCGCCACATGATCGAAGCCGAGCAGATGCAGGACGCCATGCACGACGAGATGGGCGAGGTGGTCGGCAAGCGCCTTGCCTTGCGCGGCCGCCTCGGCGCGAATGGTCTCGAAGGCGAGCACGACGTCGCCGAACGGCCGCGCCATGCCCGGCACCCGCGGCAGCGGGCACCTCACCGCCGGCTGCGCCGGAAAGGAGAGGACGTTCGTCGCCTCGTCCTTGCCGCGCCAGGCGCCGTTGAGGCGGCGCAGAAGCCGATCGTCGCCGAGCACGATGCTGATCTCGGCGTCGTCCACGGCGGGTGCTCCGAGCGCCATGGCGGCGCGGGCGGCGCGCCGGCATTGCGCCGCGGCGCCCGGCAGGGCGCGGCGCCATTCGCGGCACGGAGCGAGGACGTCGACGACGAGCGTCGCTGCGCCAGGAAGAATACGCCGCGGCTGAGCTTCCGCCGGATCTGCGCGCTTCCGCGTGCGATCGGGCGCCGCGCTCTCGCGCTCGTCCCGCGCGGCGCAAGCAATGCCGCGGCTGCGGCGCCTCGGCCCTGGTTCCGGCACTAGGCCTCCTCTGCCTCGCCGCGGCGCACGGCCCGCCGCCGATCGCGCGCGTCATAGGCGCGCACGATGCGGGCGACGAGCGGATGCCGCACGACATCGGCCTCGCTGAATTCGACGACGGAAACCTCCTCGATGCCGCGGAGAGTTTCGAGCGCATCGCGCAGGCCCGAGCGCGTGCCGCGGGGCAGATCGACTTGCGACAGATCGCCCGTCACCGCCATCCGCGCATTCTCGCCAAGCCGCGTCAGGAACATCTTCATCTGCACCGGAGTCGTGTTCTGCGCCTCGTCGAGAATGACATGAGCATGCGCCAAGGTGCGTCCGCGCATGAAGGCGAGCGGCGCCACCTCGATCTCGCCCGTGGCGAGACGCTTCTCGATCTGTTCAGCCGGCATCATATCGTAGAGCGCATCGTAAAGCGGCCGCAGATAGGGATCGACCTTCTCGCGCAGATCGCCGGGAAGAAAGCCGAGCCGCTCGCCCGCCTCGACCGCTGGCCGCGACAGGACGATGCGCTCGACCGTCCCGCTCATCAGATTGTCGACGGCGGCGGCCACCGCAAGATAGGTCTTGCCGGTCCCGGCGGGGCCGAGCCCGAAGACGAGTTCGCGCTCGCGCAGCGCACGAATATAGGCGGCCTGCATCGGCGAGCGGGCGGTGATGCGGCGCTTGCGCGTGCGCAGCGCTGCCGCTTCGTCCCACAGCGGAACCGCATCCTCCGATCCGGCGATGCTGGCGTGACGCAAGGCGGCATCGACCGCCGCGCCATCGACCTCGAGCTTGTGCTTCAGCCGCTCGTAGAGCGCGGTGAGCGCCGCCCGCGCCACTTCCGCGGCAGAAGCGGGTCCGGAAATCGCGAGGCGGTTGCCGCGCGAGACGATCGACACGCCGAGCTGCCGTTCGATTCGGTCGAGATGCTGGTCGCGTTCGCCGAACAGCATGGGCAGCAGCAAATTGTCGTCGAATTGCATTTGGACCCGCCCTTGTCCGGCGGGCGCCGGCTCGCGCGAGAAGGACACCGCCGTCATGAAGCCGAGGCTGCCGCCGAGGCGCCATCGAGCGCACCGGAGAGGCTGTTGCTGGCGATGCCCGTGATGCGGACGGCTCGGATCGTGCCGATCGCATCGGCCTCGGCTGCCGCGTGCACCGCCTGCAGATAGGGGCTGCGGCCGACGAGCTGCCCCGCATGGCGGCCGGCCCGCTCGAACAGCACCGGAAGCGACCGGCCGACGCAGGCGGCGTTGAAGGCGCGCTGCTGCGCCGCCAGCAAGGCCTGCAGCTCCGAAAGCCGCTCCGACTTGACCTCGTCCGCGATCTGTCCCTCGAGAGCGGCAGCGGGCGTTCCCGGCCGCGGGCTGTATTTGAACGAAAAGGCCTGGGCAAAGCCGATCTCGCGCACGAGGCGCAAGGTCGCCGCGAAATCCGCGTCGCTCTCGCCGGGAAATCCGACGATGAAATCCGAGGAGAAAGCCATGTCGGGGCGGGCCGCGCGCAAGCGCTCGATGAGGCGCCGGTAGGCGTCCGCATCATGTCGGCGATTCATCGCTGCCAGCACCCGGTCGGAGCCAGATTGCACCGGCAAGTGCAGAAATGGCATGAGCTGCGGCACGTCGCGATGCGCGGCGATGAGCTCCTCATCGACATCGGCCGGATGCGAGGTCGTGTAGCGGATGCGCGCGAGCCCGGGGATCTCGGCAAGCCGCCGCACCAGCGCGCCGAGACCGATTTCGCCGCCCTCGGCGAGGGAGCCGTGATAGGCGTTGACGTTCTGGCCGAGGAGCATCACCTCCCGCGCCCCGCCTTCGACGAGACGCCGCGCCTCGGCGATCACCGCATCGGCGGGGCGCGAATATTCGGCGCCGCGCGTATAGGGCACAACGCAAAAGGTGCAGAATTTGTCGCACCCCTCCTGGACCGTCAGGAACGCGCTCACTCCCGTCGCCGTCGGAGCGGGCAGATGGTCGAACTTCGCCTCGGCCGGGAAATCGATATCGAGAATGCCGCGTCCGGGGCCCGCCCCGGTCTTGGCAACCGCCCTCGTCGCCCGTGCCACCATCTCGGGCAGCCGGTGATAGCTTTGCGGCCCGAAGACCATGTCGACGACCGGTGCGCGGCGCATGATCTCGGCGCCCTCGGCCTGGGCGACGCAGCCGGCGACGGCAATCACCATCTCCCCGCCTCGCCGCGCCCGCGCCGCCTTCAGCGGCTTGAGGCGGCCGAGCTCGGAATAGACCTTCTCCGCCGCCTTCTCGCGGATATGGCAGGTGTTGAGGATGACCATATCGGCATCGTCCGCCGCATCGGCGAGGCGGTAGCCGAGCGGCGCCAGAAGGTCGGCCATTCGTCCCGAATCGTAGACGTTCATCTGGCAGCCATAGGTCTTGATGAAGAGTCGCTTCGCCACCTCAGCGGCCTCGCCCCGTGATGGATGTTTCGCTCACGCCTGAAGCGGAGCTGCCGGCCTGGTCTCGACAAGCAGGTCCGCCGGGGCCGGAACCGCGGCTTGGCGCGGCCCCTCGCCGGATGCCGCCTCGCGCCCCGACAAAGCCGCCGCGAGCCCGGCGGCAACAGCGCGACGGCAGTGCTCGGCGAGCACCTTGCGCGCGCCGAATTGCGCCAGCGTGACGACCGGGTGGAACTCCACGACGACGGTGAGGGTCCCGAGGCCGAGCAGCGTCCAAAGATGCGGCGCCATCTCCATATCGCCATACCATGCGAAGAACGGCCGATAGAAGCGCCCCATCGGCATGCCGTTCAAGCCGACATAGCCGATCGAAACCGGCTGCACGGCGACGGATGCACCGTCGACCTTGGTTTCGGCGGCGCTGAACAAGCCGCTGCGGAAGGGCAGCAGGCGATTGCCGTCGCCGCTCGTCCCCTCGGGAAAGAGAATGAGGTTGTCGCGCGCGGCGAGGCGTTCGGCGATGGCATTCCGGTGGCGCACCGTGTGCGCCGCCCGGCGCTCGACGAAGACCGTCCGCTGCAGTCGCGCGAGCTGCCCGAATAACGGCCACCGTGCCACTTCCATCTTGGCGACGAACGAGCCGCGGATGAGGCCGCCCAAAATGGTGATATCGAGATAGGAGACGTGGTTGGAAACGAACAATGTCGGGACACGCTCCGAGATCGCTCCTCTCACCTCGACGCGAAAGCCGAGGATCCGCCAGCACAGGCGGTGATACCAGCGCGGAAAGCGCACGGCCAGCGGCGGCGCCAAGAAGAGCAACAGCGCCTGCACCGGCATCAACGGCAAGGTCAACGCCAAGTAGGCAAGGAGACGGACGCTCCGCAACGCGAAGGCGCGCATTGCGCTCAACCGGCCCGGACGAGGCGCGCGTCCGTCATTGCTTGCCGGAATCCCCTTTTTCGATCGGCACGGCGAACAATTCGAGGCGATGGTCGACGAGCCGATAGCCGAGCTCCCCGGCGATCGCGCGTTGCAGCTTCTCGATCTCCTCGTTGCGAAACTCGACGACGCGTCCCGATTGCAAGTCGATCAGATGGTCGTGGTGGTCGGTCGGCATCTCCTCGTAGCGCGCGCGACCGTCGCCGAAGTCATGGCGAGCGAGGATGCTCGCCTCCTCGAAGAGCCGAACGGTGCGGTATACGGTCGCGATGCTGATATGCGGATCGATCTCGATGGCGCGGCGGTAGACCTGCTCCACATCCGGATGGTCGGCGGCATCCGAGAGCACGCGCGCGATGACGCGCCGCTGCTCGGTCATTTTGAGCCCCTTGTCGATGCAGAGCTGCTCGAGGCGAGAGATCATGCCACTGGCCATCGCGATAAAGCCGCTTGCGGGACGACATTATATCCCAAACGGCCGCACGATCCCACCAGATTGGCGCGAAGACCGCCGGAGGCGGGCCCTCAGGCCGCTCCCGCCTTCCGGGCGCGCGTCCCGAGCCCGATCTCCTTCGCGAGCTTGCTGCGCTGCTTGGCGTAGTTGGGCGCGACCATCGGATAATCGGCGGCGAGCCCCCAGCGCTCGCGGTATTCCTCGGGGGTCATGTCGTAGGCGGTCTTGAGGTGGCGCTTCAGCATCTTCAGCTTCTTGCCGTCCTCGAGGCAGATGATGTAGTCCGGATGAATGGATTTCTTGATGCTGACCGCCGGCTGCGGCCGTTCGGGCGCCGCGGCCGGGGCCGCGCCGATCGTCGACAGCGACCGATACACCTGGTTGATGAGGTTGGGCAGGTCGGCGACCGCCACCGTATTGTTGGAGACGTGCGCGGCGACGATTTCCGTCGTCAGGGCCAGCAAATCGCCCGCACTGGCGCTTTCAGTCATTGTCCGCTCTTCCTCTTACCGAACCGTTGCGCTTCGATATAAGTATCTTCCCGCATCAAAGCAATGCATTTAATAGAAAGAGGTGCGACAGTCGCTGCAAAAGACATCACGCTACGTTGTTCTTGGGCGCGACCACGGCCGGCCGCGCTGCCCGGGCGCCTCAGGCTGGCGCCCCGTGGCGCAGCAGCACCGCCGCCGCGGCGGCGCCGTCCCGCCGCCGGTAGTAATCGGCGCGCCGCCCGACGACGCGGAAGCCGGCGCTCAGATAGAGCGGCAGCGCCGCGGCGTTGTCTTCGGCGACTTCGAGATGGACGGCACGCCCGGCGGCGACGGCGAGGACCTGCGCCACGAGCTGCCGCCCGAGACCGCGGCGACGGAGCGCCGGGCGGACGCCGAGCGCCAGGACCTCGCATTCGGCACCGAGATCGAGGGCGAGAAGGAAGCCGGCGGGCGCGCCGGCGTCCGCGTCGGCGAGGAAGCCGAAGGCGCCCGGCATCGCCAAGATCTCGGCGATCGCCGCCTCGCCCCATGGCTCGTCGGGGAAGGATTCGGCATGCAGCGCGGCGAGCACGGGTATGTCGCCGGGACCGACGGCTGCGAGGGTGCTCACGGCGATGCCGCCGCTGGTTGCCGCGGCAGCGTGACGGCGGGCGCCCGAAGATAGAAGGGCTGCGGCGGAACGCCGGGTTCGCCAGCACGCCAGGCAGCGAGCGCCGCACGGCCGACATGGGCGGCATCGGGCGGCCCGAGACGGGGCGACAGCACCACGGCACGGCCGGCGGCGCGCAACGCCGCCGCCGCGGCCTCGGCGGCATCGCCCGCCAGCGCCAACTCGCCCGGAGGCACCCAGTCGGCGAGGGCCGCGGGCGGCAGCACGGCCGGCGCGGAGGCGGTTCCGTCCGCAGCGAAGTGCTGGACGAAGATGTCGACGCGCCTGCTGTCGATGGCGACGAGCAGCGGCCGGTCCGCTCGCTCTTCCGGGTCGATCGCGGCCGCCACCGCGGCGAAGCTCGTCACCCCGCGCAAGGCGACGCCGCTGGCAAGAGCGAGCCCGTGCGCCGCCGCCAGCCCGATGCGAATGCCGGTGAAGGCTCCGGGCCCGGTCGTCACGGCGATGAGGCCGAGCGCGCCGACAGCGACCTTCGTCTCCTCCAGCACCTCGCGCAGCATCGGCATCAGCCGTTCGGCATGACCGCGCTCGAGCTCGGCGGCGGTGCGGTGCGCGAGGACGGCGCCGCTGCCGTCGAGCAGCGCGGCGGAGCAGCCTCTGCCGGTCGTATCGAAGGCGAGCACCTTCACGCCGCCATCACCGTTTCACCGCATGCGCGGCTCATGCTAGGAAGGCGGCGCCACCGCAACCATCGGTCCCCATGGCAAGAGCCGCAGTTCCTCTGATCGAGATCACCGCCGCGACGCATGATGTCGAGCTCGACATCGCCTATGCGAGCGACCGCAACGTCACCGGGCGGCCGGTGTATCGACGGCCGGGCTGCTACCTCCATCCGGACGCCGAGGCAAAGCTGCGCCGCGCCGTCGACCTCGCCCGCCCGCTCGGTTACCGCCTGCGCATTTTCGACGCCTTCCGCCCCGCCGAGGCGCAGTGGCGACTGTGGAGCGCGCGCCCCGATCCCGAATTCCTCGCCGATCCGCGGCAGGGCTCGCCGCATTCGCGCGGCGTCGCCGTCGACCTCACCCTCGTCGCCGATGGCGAAGCCCTCGAGATGGGCACGGGATTCGATGCCTTCACCCCGCTCTCGCACCACGGCTCGGATGCGGTCTCCGCGGCCGCCCAGCGCAACCGGCTCGCCCTCCTCGGCCTCATGACGGCCGCCGGCTGGGATTTTTATGACAAGGAATGGTGGCATTATCAGCTCTTCGATGCGCGCCGGCGCTATCCGCTTCTCAGCGACAGCGTCTTGCCGGAACCGATGATGTAGCGCGCCTCGCCGTCACAGGATGCGGCAGGCTTCCTCGAAGGAAAAACGCGGGCTGCGCGGCATCACCCCGGCGGGATCGCCATACCCGATGCTGCAGAGGAAATTGGACTTGACCTTGCCGTCGGGAAAAAAGGCGGCATCGACCATCTCATTGTCGAAGCCCGACATCGGCCCGCAGTCGAGGCCGAGCGCGCGCGCCGCCATGATGAGGTAGGCGCCCTGCAACGTGCCGTTGCGGAACGCCGTCGTCCGGATCAGCTCGGGCTTCCCCGCGAACCAGGATCGAGCATCGGTATGCGGAAAAAGGAAGGGCAGTTTCTCGTAGAACTCGAGATCGTAGCCGATGATCGCGGTCACCGGCGCCTGCATGGTCTTGTCCCGGTTGCCCTCCGAAAGCGCCGGCTTCAGCTTCTCCTTGGCCTCCGGCGATTTGACGAAGAGGATGCGCGCGGGGGCGCAATTGGCGCTGGTCGGCGGCATCTTCGCCAGTTCCCAGACGGCGCGCAGCAAGGTGTCGCTGACGGGCCTCGGCTGCCATTTATTCTGCGTCCGCGCCGCGCGGAAGAGGAGGTCGAGCGCGGCGTCGTCGAGGATCTTGCCCATCAGGAGCGTCCGTTGCTGACCGCGTCCGACCGCGGCGCCCGAATGTGGCGCAACACCGCCATGCCGACAAGCGCTGGCCGCGCCGGCGACTAGACCGCCCGGACCTCCTGCACCTCCGGGATGTAGTGGCGCAGCATGTTCTCAATCCCCGCCTTCAATGTCGCGGTCGAGCTCGGGCAGCCGGAGCAGGAGCCCTGCATGTGCAGATAGACAACGCCGTCGGCGAAGTCGTGGAAGATGATGTCGCCGCCGTCCTGTGCCACCGCCGGCCGCACGCGCGTCTCCAGCAGCTCCTTGATCTGGAGAACGATCTCGTCGTCTTCCCCCCCATCTGCCGCCGCCGCGGTTTCGCCCGGGGCATCGAGGATGGTCGGCCGGCCGGCCGTGAAATGCTCCATGATGGCGCCGAGGATCGCCGGCTTCAGTTGATACCAGTCGCTCGCCTCGTCCTTGGTCACCGTGATGAAATCGCCGGCGAGGAAGACGCCGGTGACGCCGGGAAGGGTGAAGATCCGCTCCGCCAGCGGCGAGCGCACGGCCGCCGCGGCGTCGGTGAAGTTTGCGGTGCCCTGCGGCATCACGGCGCGGCCGGGCAGGAATTTGAGAGTGGCGGGATTGGGTGTCAGCTCGGTCTGGATGAACATGGGTGGCTCCGGCAAGGCGTCGCGGGGAGACGGGCTCCCGTCACAGGACCACAGCTTGGGCGGGACGGCGGATTTTTCAACCCTTTCGCCCGCCGCCTCACGCCAGCATGTCGATTTGCGCCTCGGTGAGGCTGCCGGGAACGATGGTGACGGGGACGCGCAGCCGCGTTCCGGCCTTGCCGGTGAGCGCCGTGATGAGCGGGCCCGGCCCCTCGGATCCGGCGCTCGCCGCGAGGACCAGAATGGAGATGCTAGGCTCCTCATCGATGAGGGCGAGGAGCTCGTCGCGCCGGCGTCCTTCGCGGATATAGATGATCGGCATCGAGCCCGAGATCGCCGCGACCCGGTCGGCGATGCCGTGCAGCACCGCCTCGGCCTCCTCGCGCCGCTCCTCGCGCATCAAGGTCTCGACGGCCATCCATTGCTGGAGATCGGTCGGCTCGATGACATAGAGAAGAGCGACCCGGCCGCCGGTGTGCTGGGCGCGGCGCGCCGCGTAGCGGACCGCGAGCGACATCTCCTCGCTCTCGTCGACGACGACGAGAAAGACGCGAGGGGGCGCGGAGGCGCCCGTCGGAGCACCCTCGGAAGCAGCCGGCGCGGTCATCGTGCGATCACCATTCACGCGTGGCGGAAGGGAAGGCTGGCGAGCCATCCTGCCACCATCGCCGTCAGCACGGCAATGACGCCATAGGCTGCCGAGCGGCGATCGGCGAAATCGTAGACCTCGGCGTCGAGGCCGATCTTGGAGACGGCGAGCGGCGTCGTCTGGCCGGCGACGACCGATTTGTCGCGAATGAGGAAGACCTGCACGAGATAGGCGCCGGTCGGCACGTTCGAGGGAAAGCGGATGGTCGTGCGGAACAGCCGGTCGCCGAGGAAATCGACCTTGCCGACGGTCTTGCCGAACAGATTGTCGCGCTGCTGCTCCTCGATGAGGGCGGCGCGGAAGGGCTGGTCCTCGGGGCGAAGCGGACCGCGCGTCGGGACGAGGCGGAGGTCGTCGACGCCGAGCTGGTGGAAGGCGCGCACGGCCGGCGTCGTGATCGCGTCGAGCGGACGGCTGCTGGCGATCCGGTAAAAACTCGGGACCGCGGCGAAGGTCTCCTCCTTGGCGTTCACCCAGATCCCGGCCACCTGCCGCTTGCGGCGCACGACGATGTCGCGTTCGGGGCCGCGCACGACGACGACGACGTCGCCCGGCCCGTCGGTCGCCCCGAACAGTACGACGCTGTCGCCGGTGAAGCTGCCGGTGATGCCGATGAGGTGGCTCGTCAGATCCGCGACGAGCGGCTCGGCCGCGGCCGGCGCCGCGGCGAGCCCTGCGAGGAGGGCGAGGGCAGACAGCGCTCTCGCCGCGGCCCGCCTCATTGGACGAAAGCCGTCGAATAGAGGTGGGCGGGCGTCGCCGTCATGTCGAAGGTGAGCTTGATGGCGACGGCGAGCACGAGCAGCGCCAGCATGATGCGGAGCTGCTCGCCTCGGAGGCGCGAGCCCATGCGGCTGCCGATCTGGGCGCCGATGACGCCGCCGACGAGCAGCAGCAGCGCCAGCACCAGATCGACGGTGCGGTTGTTGATCGCCTGGAGGATCGTCACCGTCGCCGCGACGAAGATGATCTGGAAGAGCGAGGTGCCGGGAACGACGGCGGTCGGCATTCCCAGCGTATAGATCATCGCTGGCACCATGACGAAGCCGCCGCCCACCCCCATGATCGCCGAGAGAATGCCGATGAAGAAGCCGAGCCCGAGCGGCAGCAGGGCGCTGATGTAGAGCTTCGAGCGGCGGAAGCGCATCTTGAGCGGCAGGCCGTGCACCCAATTGTGCTGATGCAGCTTGCGCCGCCCCGCGCCGGGCTTGCGTCCGCGCAGGAAGGCGCGCGTCCCCTCGATCAGCATGAGGCCGCCCAAGGTGCCGAGCAGGAGGATGTAGCTGAGATTGATGACGAGCTCGATCTGCCCCACGCGGCGCAGCAGGCTGAAGAGCCAGACGCCGAGCAGCGAGCCGACGAAGCCGCCGGCGAGGAGGACGCCGCCCATCTTGAAATCGACATTGCCGCGCCGCCAATGGGCAAGGACGCCGGAGACCGAGGCGCCGACGAGCTGATTGGCGGAGGAGGCGACGGCGACCGTCGGCGGCACCCCGATGAAGATGAGGAAGGGCGTGAGGAGGAAGCCGCCGCCGACGCCGAAGACGCCGGAGAGGAAGCCCACCACCCCGCCCAGGGCCAGCAGGACCAAAACGTCCAGCGAGACCTCGGCGATCGGGAGGTAGATTTCCATCGGACCGGCGGATGTGCTCGGGTTCGGGAGCGCAGGAGGCGCGCGGACCGGGCCCATTCGAGCCGCCCGCGGCAGGAATCAGCTTACCGTCCCGCCTCGCCGGGTCAAAGCCAATTCCCGCGGAAATCTCTGGAGAATCTCACTGGGTGAGAGGGCGCCGCTCTACCTCGGCCGATGAGGCCCTGGACCTCGCGCAGATTGGGCAGAGCGACGGTGCTCCGTATCCGCTTTGCTTTGCCCGTTGCTGTCGCGCGAATCGGTATATGGTCACCTGCGCAATAATCGGCCGGCTCACATGCCACTCGAAGCTCTCATAGCGCGCGGATACGAGATCGAGTTTTACTCGCACGCGCTCTCGATCCTCTCGGTCGATTTTCCTGCGGCGTTGGCCGAGATCGAGGAAGTCCTCGCAACAACAACGATACCGATCAAGGAGATTATTGGGTCGGGCGGCGGCGAAGCTGCGGGTACGCAGCGGATGCGGCGCGCCCTCGCGCAACGCGGTTGGGTCGGCACAAACTTCGAGATCAAGAAGATCGTGAATGGCGTCGAGAAGGAAGCTATCAGCCATGCGATCGACCATGTTAAGCATTTCGAGCGCGGCACGCTGGCGCTCGAGATCGAATGGAACAACAAGGACCCCTTCTTCGACCGCGACCTCGAAAACTTTAAGCGGCTTCACGCAGAGGGTGCCATTTCGGTGGGAATGATCGTCACGCGCGGCGCATCGTTGCAAGCAGCGTTACGCCCGGCAGTGCTGCGATACGCAGCCGAGCATGCGATCGGTTCGTTCGGGGATCTGGCTGCACAGGCAATTCAACCGACCCAGCGGCAGCGGAAAGAAATTGAACGGCGGGTGACAAAGGGGCAGGGGTTTGCGGAAGCCTGGGCAACCGTATTCGTTTCCGACAAATTCGGCGAAGCGACGACGCACTGGCGCAAGCTTCAGGACCG
>JAJPHB010000076.1 GCA_021325525.1 Alphaproteobacteria bacterium | reverse complement strand
TCATCCCCTCCCGGGCGGACCTCGTCCCGTGCCGGCTGGACGGCGGCGCCGACGCCACTACCTCGCCTTCGCCGACCAGTTCTGCCGCGCCGGGCATTGCCTCGCCCTGCCGACCTGGAACCACCTCTGGTTCGTCGCCTATCTCTGGGTCTATACGGCGGCGCTCATCCTCTTCATGGCGCTCGCGCCGCGCCTCCTGCGCCGCGCCGAGGCGGCTCTGGCGCGTATTCTCGCCGCTGCCGCTCTCCTCTTCCTGCCGCCCTTGGCCGCCTTCCGCCTCGTCCTTTTCCCGAGCTTCCCGCCGACCAACGCGCTTCTCGGCGACTGGTACAACCACGCGCTTTACGGCTGCTTCTTCCTCGTCGGCTATCTCGCGGCGTCCTCGCCGTCGTTTCGCGCGGCGTCGCTGCGCTGGCGCTGGGCGGCGCTCCTCCTCGACGTCCTCGCCTACGGCTCCTTCATGATCTGGCGCGTCCTGCCGCATGCAGCGGGCGCGCAGCCGCCCCTGGCGCTCCTCCTTTACGGCCGCGTCGCCTATGCCGCCTATCAATGGTTCTGCACGCTCGCCGTGCTCGGCTTCGGCGCGCGCTGGCTCGGGCGGGACGGGGCGATCCGGCGCTATCTCACCGAGGCGATCTTCCCCTATTACATCATTCACCAGACGGCGATTGTCGCGGCGGCCTTCGCGCTCCGCGGCGCCGCGCTGCCGGCGCCTCTTGAAGCCGCGCTCGTCCTCATCGCCACGGCGGCGAGCTGCGCCCTCGGCTTCGAGATCATCCGCCGCGCCCCGTGGCTGCGGCCCCTGTTCGGGCTGAAGCCGCGACAAGCCGCCGGCGCTCGTCTCTCAGCGTCAACCCCGCCTCAGGCCTTTGGCGTCTGAAAGCTGAACGCTGATGGCTGAAAGCTTCCTCACATCACGGCGCCGAGCTGCCAGGGTGTGAATTCCTCGTCGCCGAAGCCGAGCTCCTCGCTCTTCGTCTTCTTGCCGCTCGCCGTCGCGAGGACGAGGTCGAAGATGCGGCGCCCCATCTCCTCGACCGTGGCCGCGCCATCGGCGATGGGGCCGCAATCGATATCCATGTCGTCGGTCATGCGCCGATAGAGCGGCGTGTTGGTGGCGAGCTTCAGCGAGGGCGCCGGTTTGCAGCCGAAGACCGAGCCGCGCCCCGTCGTGAAGCAGACGATATTGGCGCCGCCCGCCACCTGACCCGTCGCCGAGACGGGGTCGTAGCCCGGCGTATCCATGAAGACGAAGCCTTGCGCCGTCATGTGCTCGGCGTAGCGGTAGACCTCGACGAGGTTGGTGCCGCCGCCCTTGGCGACGGCGCCCAGCGACTTTTCGAGGATGGTGGTGAGGCCGCCCGCCTTGTTGCCGGGCGAGGGGTTGTTGTTCATCTCGTTGCCGGTGCGTGCCGTATAGCCCTCCCACCAGCGGATGCGCTCGACGATCTTCTCGCCGACCTCGCGGCTGACGGCGCGCCGCGTCAAGAGATGCTCGGCGCCGTAGATCTCGGGCGTCTCCGACAGCACCGCCGAGCCGCCATGGCGGACGAGGAGATCGACGCAGGCGCCCAGGGCGGGGTTGGCGGTGATCCCGGAATAGCCGTCGGAGCCGCCGCATTGCAGCGCCAGGCGAATATGGCTCGCCGGCAGCGTGCGGCGCGCGACGTCGTTCGCCGCCGGCAGCATATCCTTGAGCCGCGCCACCCCCTCGCGCACCGTCTTCGCCGTGCCGCCCGTCTCCTGGATCGTCAGGGTGTGGAGGAAATCGCCGGGCTCCAGCCCCTCGGCGCGCATGAGCCCGCCGATCTGATTGGCTTCGCAGCCGAGACCGAGAATGAGGATGCCGGCGAAATTGGGATGGCGCGCATAGCCGGCGATGGTGCGGCGGAGGACGTCCATGGCGTCGCCCTCGCTCGCCATGCCGCAGCCGGTGCCGTGCACCAGCGCGACGACGCCGTCGATATTGGGATAATCGGCGAGCGCGCCGCCGCGGAACTGCTCGGCAATGTATTTCGCCGCGGTCGCCGAGCAGTTCACCGTCGAGAGGATGCCGAGATAGTTGCGCGTCGCGACGCGGCCGTCCTTGCGGAGAATGCCCTCAAAGGTGGCGCGCTCGTGCTCCGGCAGATATTGCGTCGGCTTCGCGTCCTGGCCGAAGGCATAATCGCGCGCGAAATCGCCCATGCCGAGATTGTGGGTGTGGACATGCTCGCCCGGCCGGATGCGCGCCGTCGCGAAGCCAATGATCTGGTTGTATTTCTTGACCGCCTCGCCGCTCTCGATGAGGGCGGTCGCGACTTTGTGACCGGGCGGAATATGGCCGAGGCTCGTCACCCCCTCGCCGGGAATCTCGGTACCGGGCAGGATGTCGGTCCGCGCCACCACGACATTGTCGGCGGGGCTGAGGCGGATGGCGAGCGTCGGCATGGGGAACTCCGGGACGGAAGGCGCGGGAGACGGCACTCTACATCCGGGCGGCGGACGGCGCAAAAACGGAGCGCTCTCCTCCCGCCCCCGAAATCCGAGCCAGGCGACTAGGCCGCCGACCGCGTCTCGTAGGGCTGGATCAGAATGTCCGCCGGGATGTCGAGCAGCTTGCTGAGAGCGCGGATCATCGGCAGGGTCATCGCGCGCTTGCGCGTGAGCACCTCGGAGACGATCGCTACCCACACCCGCAGCGGTTCCTCGGTGTCTTTGCGGCCTGGGCGGTCCCAGAATGCCTTCAACGCGCTTACGGCGATAATCCGCATGAAACATTCCAAACTGATCCCAAGGTGGGATCAACCGGCTTCCTCGGCGGCCGGCTCGCGCGGGCGGCGCCTCGTGCGGCTCTGCCTGCTCGCCCTCGTTCTCGCCACCCTCGCCGCGCCGGCGCGCCCGGCCGAGCGAGTCTCGGCGGCCATCGTCTTCGCCGTCGACGTTTCCGGCAGCGTCGATGCCGAGCGCTACGAGCTGCAGCATGCCGGCATCGCCGCCATCTTCGACGATCCGCGCATCGAGCCCTTCCTCCTCGACGGGCTCGCGGTCGCGGTCATGGAGTGGTCGGACGGCCATACGGTCGTCGTGCCGTGGACGATCCTGCGCAATCTCGGTGATGCGCGGGGGCTGGCGCGGCGGATTCTGGCGACCAAGCGTTCGCCCGGCCTCTCGACCGAGCTTTCCCTCGCGCTCCTCGCCGCTGCCGATCTGCTCGACGCCTGCCCCTGCGCGCCGGCGGTCCGGGTCATCGACCTCTCGGGCGACGGCCCCAATAACGGTCCGATCTCGACGCCGATCGCGCGCGACCAGGTCGTGGCGCGCGGCATTCGCATCAACGGCCTGCCGATCGTGACGCCGGCCGAGCCCGACCTCGCGGCCTGGTACGCGGCCAATGTCGTCGGCGGCAACGGCGCCTTCCTCGAAGTCGCGCACGGCTTCGAGGATTTCGCCCGCGCCATGCGGCGGAAGTTCCAGATCGAGATCGCGACGGTCCGGTGATGTTCCGAATAAATCGGCGTGGATGCGCACGAGCAGGCGTTGTCTCGATATGGGCACTCACGCGAAATCCGCCGCGACCGCATTCGCGCATCCCTGGGAACGACGCGTGAAGCAATCGCGTCAGCGCGTCGCGCGGTGGCGACAGCTCGCCGAGGAGTATCGAACGCTCTCCGACGCGGCACGCGTCTACGAGGCGCGCAACGCGCTCCGGCGATTTGCAAGCGAACAACTGAAATGCATGCCGCCGCGCTCGGCCGCGTCCTGCAGGCGGTCCTTCGCTATGGTCCTGCTCTCAATCCCGCGCAGCGCCTCATTCGAGCTCGAGACCCAAAACGGCGTCGATGAACTCCTGGTTCGCGGCAGCATGAGAGCTGGCGGCGACGGCCAGCGATTGTCGATGCGCTTCGGCCGCGAAGGCGGGCCACCCGGTATCCGGGGCCCAGATTTGATCCGGTCGCAGCCCCTGCCGGCGCAGTTGCGCGCGATGCGCCCGCGCCTTGTCACGCGAAGGCTTTTCCCCGGTCGAAATGCTCACGCTTTCTCCCACGCTTACATGTACCCTGATCGGAGGAAGCGCCGAGTACCAGGGCATATTCCCGCCCGATATCCCGAGACGCATGGCCGCGATCGGCGTATGCTTTCCGTCATCGGCGGGTCGCGGGCTCCGTGACCGGCGGCCGGGTAGGGCGGCCAGCCATGGGTGGCGCGCGGCCCCGGACCAGCGGTTCGGGAGGAGCGATTATGACCATCCGCAACCCCCTCGAATGGGGCGCCGACCAGGTGAAGCAGACGAACATCGCCATGGAGTCGGCCGGCCGGGCCTTGGGGGCGATCGAGGCCAATCTGCATTCGCCGGCGCCGGAGGTCCGCCGCATCGGCGTCGCCGATCTCGGCGACGCGCTGGCGCGGGGCGTCGCCGATTTCGCCGCCTCGCGCAGCGACGTCGTCTTCCTCTGTGCCATCTATCCGGTGATCGGCCTCCTGTTGGGCCGCCTCGCCTTCGGCTACGAGATGGTGCCGCTGCTCTTCCCGCTCGCCTCCGGCTTCGCCCTTATCGGCCCCTTCGCCGCGATCGGGCTCAACGAGATGAGCCGGCGCCGCGAGGAGCGCGGCGAGGCGGGGCTCGCCGACGCGCTTGCCGTCGTCCGCTCTCCCTCCTTCGCCGCCATCGCGGTGCTGGGGCTGATGCTGGTGGCGATCTTCATCGCCTGGCTCTTCGCCGCCGAGACGATCTACGAGGCGACGCTCGGGCCCGCGCCGCCGGTGTCGATCGGCGCCTTCGCCCACGACGTGCTCCGGACCCCCGCCGGCTGGGCGATGATCGGCATCGGCATCGGCATCGGCTTCCTCTTCGCCGTGCTGGTGCTGGTGATCAGCGCCGTGTCCTTCCCGCTGCTGCTCGACCGCAATGTCGGATTCGACACGGCCGTCTCGACCTCGGCCCGCGTCGTCGCCCGCAATCCCGGAACGATGGCGCTCTGGGGGCTCATCGTCGCCGGCGGGCTGGCGCTCGGCTCCCTGCCGCTCTTCCTCGGCCTCGTCGTCGTCATGCCGGTGCTGGGCCACGCCACCTGGCACCTCTATCGCAAGGCGGTGGCGCGCTGACGGAGCGGCTGGCAAGCTCGCCGGATCGTCCGGGCGGAGGAGGGGAGCGATGAGCGGCTTGGCAGGCAAGGTCTGCGTCGTCACGGGGGCGGGGCGCGGCTTGGGGCGGGCGATTGCCCTCGCCTATGCCGAGGCGGGCGGCGATGTCGTCGTGGCGGCGCGCAGCCGTGACGAGATCGAGGCGGTGGCGCGCCTTGCCGAGGCGAAGGGGCGGCGGGCGCTGGCGCAGGTGACGGATGTGACGCGGCCCGAGCAGCTGCGTGCCCTCGCCGACGCCGCCATGGCCCGCTTCGGCCGGATCGATGTCTGGGTCAACAACGCCGGCGGCTTCACGGCCGAGAAGGGCAGCATCGCCGAATGGCTCGACGTGACGGAGGCGGGCTGGGACGCGATGCTCCGCCTCAACCTCACGGCCCAGGTCTTCGGCGCGCAGGCGGCGGCGCGGGCGATGCGCGCGGGCGGGCGCGGCGGAGCGATCCTCTTCTTGAGCTCGATCGACAGCCTCTACGCGGCGCCGGGCGGCGAGGGCATCTACGGCGCCTGCAAGGCGGCGATCAACAACATCGTCCAGACCATGGCGATCGAGCTCGGCCAATACGGGATCCGCGTCAACGCCATCGCCCCGGCGGTGGTCGAGACGCCGCTGACCGCGCCCTGGCTCGCCACCCCGGAGGACAGGCGCGAGCGGGCGAAATTCTATCCCTTGCGCCGGGTCGGCCAGCCCGAGGACGTCGCCGGCGCCGCGCTCTATTTCGCCTCCGATGCCGCCGCCTGGGTCTCGGGCGCGGTGCTGCTCGTCTCGGGCGGCGCCGTCATGACGAGCGATCCCTACCGCTATCTCCTGCGCGTCAATGACGCGCGCTGAGCGCGGCGCCTCGGCCAGCCCCCTCCGCGTCCGCTCCTCGACCAGGGAATACTTGCCGGGCGAGTTCCGGGTCTGCTAATTTCGTTCTCATGATGTTCTCGTCTCGCCGCGACCCGGGCCGCACCGTCTCCGCCGCCTCGCCTTGGCGCGCCGTCTGGCCCCGCATGACCCACCAAATCTGGGGTGGTCGGCCTGATGAAAGCCTTTTTTTACAGGCGCGGCCTCAATATCTTGTGTTCGAACCCCATTGTCGAACCGCGCCGGCCTCACTAACGTGGAGGGCGCGGCGAGCCGTTTCGCGCGGCGCGCTCTCCCTTTCGGAATGCAAGGGGAGACGACAGGGATGCCGATCGATTCGAAAGCCATCGACAGCAAGAACCAGAGCAACCTCAAGGCGGTCCCGAGCGGCGGCAAGATCAAGTACCAATACACGATGCTGAACGAGAACAACCGGGCGACGCCGGTGGTGCTGATCGGCACCTGCTACAAGCCCGAGATCGTCAAGGCGGTGGCGGAGGCGAAGCATTTCGCCGGCGAGATCGAGGTGCTGCGCGAGCCGATCAAGGGCAAGGGCGAGCTCAAAGTGACGGGCTGCGGCGCTAACCGCGCGCAATTCGACGCCATCATCGCCCGCACCTCCAAAAAGAAGGTCTTCTACGTGTGAACCGGGCGGCGCGGCCGACTCTGCGGCTTCCAATTCTTTCTTCGCGAATGAAATGAGGTTCGTTGGCGAAAGAATTGTAAAAAAAAGAAAACTCTCGCCTCATCTTTGAGGAGGCCGGCGCGCCGAAGGCGGGAGGATCGGGTCCCGGCCTCGCGACTGTGCGCCGCCTCATCGGGCCATCGGTCGACACAGCGCTTTTGCGCTTTGCCGCGCCGGCGCGGCGTGGCAAGGTCGCCGCCGACGCAAGGCGAGGGGGTCTCCCATGAGCGGCAGGCTGGCCGGGAAGAAGGCGCTGCTGACGGCGGCAGCCGCCGGGATCGGGCGGGCGACGGCGCTCGCTTTCGCGCGCGAAGGCGCCGCCGTCGTCGCCACCGACATCAACATCGGTAAGCTGCCGGAGCTCGCGCAATCGCCCGGGATCGAAACGCGCCGCCTCGACGTGACGGACGGCGCCGCTGTCGATGCGCTCGCCAAGGAGCTCGGCGCCATCGACATCCTCTTCAACTGCGCCGGCTATGTTCATCACGGCACGGTCCTCGAGACGACCGAGCGCGATTGGGATTTCTCCTTCGACCTCAACGTCAAGAGCATGTACCGCACCATCCGCGCCTTCCTGCCGGCGATGCTGGCGAGCGGCCGCGGCGGCTCGATCATCAACATCGCCTCGGGCGCCTCCTCGGTGCGCGGCATTCCGAACCGCTTCGTCTATGGCGCGACGAAAGCGGCGGTGATCGGCCTCTCCAAGGCGCTCGCCGCCGATTTCATCAAGCGCGGCATCCGCTGCAACGCCATCGCGCCGGGCACGATCGACACGCCGTCCCTCGGCGGCCGGATGGCAGCGCAAGGCGGCACCGAGGCGGTGCGTCGCGCCTTCATCGAGCGCCAGCCGATGGGCCGCCTCGGGACGCCCGAAGAGGTGGCGGCGCTCGCGGTCTATCTCGCCAGCGACGAATCCGCCTTCACCACCGGCGCCGTCCATATCATCGACGGCGGCTTCAGCCTTTAGCGGAATCACAGGAGAGGGAGCCAACATGAAGCTGCTGCGCTATGGGCCGAAGGGCCAGGAAAAGCCGGGTCTCCTCGACGGCGCGGGGCGCATCCGCGACCTTTCCGGCGTCGTCGCCGATATCGGGCCGGAGCTGCTGGCCCCGGCCGCGCTCGACCGCCTGCGGCGCACCGATCCCGGCAGCCTGCCGCTTGTCCCCGGCAATCCGCGCCTCGGGCCCTGCCTCGCGCGCATCCCGAAGCTCGTCTGCGTCGGCCTCAACTACACCGACCACGCCAAGGAGACGGGCGCCCAGATCCCGAAGGAACCGATCCTCTTCATGAAGGCGACAAGCGCCATCAACGGGCCCAATGACGACGTCATGCTGCCGAAGAGCTCGCAGAAGGGGGATTGGGAAGTCGAACTCGGCGTCGTCATCGGCGCCGAAACCCGCTACGTCGCGGTCCACGATGCGCTGAAGCACGTCGCCGGCTATTGCATCGTCAACGACGTCTCCGAGCGCGAATTTCAGATCGAGCGCGGCGGACAATGGACGAAGGGCAAGAGCTGCGACACCTTCTGCCCGATCGGCCCCTGGCTCGTCACCGCCGACGAGGTGCCGGACCCGCAGAAGCTCGAACTCCTCTGCGAGGTCAACGGCAAGGCGATGCAGAAGGGGACCACCGCCAACATGATCTTCGGCGTCGCGCATCTTGTCAGCTACATCAGCCATTTCATGACGCTCCTGCCGGGCGATGTCATTCCGACGGGAACGCCGGCCGGGGTCGGCCTCGGCATGAAGCCGCCGACCTTTCTCAAGCCCGGCGATACGATGCGCCTTGCCATCACCGGCCTCGGCGAGCAGCGGCAAAAAGTCGTCGCCTTCGCCGAATAAGCCGTCCGGCGCGGATGGAGAGGGCGGTGACTACCGGTGCGAGCTTTTTCTGGCCATTCAGCCGACTTTTACGTTATGCTGCACCGCCACCAATTCATCCGGATTCACCATGTTCGAACGTCAACCGGGCGCTGCACCGCCCGAGCATGCTCCGCCCGGCCGCCGGGTCGAAGCCAAGATCAAATGGTTCAACGCGGCGAAAGGCTTCGGATTCGTCACCATGTCCGACGGCTCGCCTGACGCCTTCCTGCCGATGGCGATCCTGAGGAAGGCCGGGTTCGACGATGCGCGCGAGGGTGCGTCGATCACCTGCGAGGTCGGCAACGGCGCCAAAGGGCCGCTCGTCACCAACGTCCTCAACATCGACAATTCGACCGCCGTCGATGCGGGCGAGCGGCGCGCCCCGCGGCCGGCCACCACGCTCGAAGGCGCCGTCAAATGGTTCGAGCCCGACAAGGGCTATGGCTTCATTTCGCCCGATGGCGGCGGCAAGGACGTCTTCATCCATGTGACGGCCCTGCGGCG
Organism: Alphaproteobacteria bacterium; assembly: GCA_021325525.1. Classification (GTDB taxonomy): domain Bacteria; phylum Pseudomonadota; class Alphaproteobacteria; order ATCC43930; family CGMCC-115725; genus URHD0088. The sequence continues at coordinate 20,485 of JAJPHB010000076.1, read as the reverse complement.
CAGCGGACTGAGCGGCCTCGATCCGGGGCAGCGCGTCCGCGTCGATGTCGTCGACGGCAAGAAGGGCCTGGAAGCGGATCGCGTCACGCTCCTCTGACGTGGGTCCGGGCGCCGTCGCCTTGCGGCGGCGACATGTTCCGTCATCCCCGACTCGGGTGAGCATGAGGGTCGCCGGCATGGTATTGCAATGCCGCCGGACCGGGACAGGCACGCGTCGAAAATGTTACCGATAGGAGAGGAAGCGGGATAATCTCCGCGACGGAGGAGGAGCCATCATGGACCTGCAGGACACGCTCAAGACCTATCGGCTGTTCTCCGGATCCTACGATGTCGTCTTCGGCCCGATCTTCCATCCCGGCCGCAAGGATGCGGTGCGGATCGCCAATGATCGGCCGGGCCAGCGCATTCTCGAGGTCGGCGTCGGCACGGGCCTGTCCTTGCCCTATTTCCGCGCCGATGCGCGCGTCACCGGCATCGATGTTTCGACCGAGATGCTGGCGAAGGCGCGCCGGCGGGTCGAGCGGCGCGGGCTCCGCCAGGTCGAGGCCCTGCTCGAGATGGATGCCGAGAAGCTGGGCTTTCCCGACGATTCCTTCGATGCCGTGCTGGCGCTCTACGTCGCCTCGGTCGTGCCGAACCCTGCGCGCTTTGCCGCCGAGATGCGCCGCGTCTGCATTCCCGGCGGCACCATCGTCATCGTCAATCACTTCACCAGCGAGAACGCGCCCATGCGCTTCATCGAGAAGCGCCTGGCGCCGCTTGCCGGCAAGATCGGCTTCCACGCCGATTTTCCCTTCGACGCCTTCATCAAGGCGAGCGGCCTTGTCGTCCGCGAGGCGCGGCCGAGCAATCTCTTCGGCTATTGGCGCCTGCTGCGCTGCGTCAACGACAAGCCGCACCGCTCGGGTTAACGCGGCGCTGCGTTCGCGCGGCTCGGCAGCGCCTTGCGGCCGCCGACGAAGACCTCGCAGCTCGTCGAGTTCTGATTGCGGAAATAATAATCTTCCGTCGGCTTCGCGCGGCGGTCAGGATCATAGAGGTTGAGGCCGGTGCCCTTGGCGACGTTGAGCGTCTCGGCGCCTCGCGGGCCGGCGAAGCGGGCGACGAGGCGCCCCGCCTTCTGGATGTTGAAGCGGCCGAGCGAGCAGGCCTGGCTCAGCGCCTTGTCGCGCGGGCCGACGGCCCAATAGGGCTGCTTCGAGGTAAAGAGCAGAATCTCGGCTCGCGCCGGGCCGATGAGGGCCGCCACGAGCGCGCCGGCGAGAGCGCCGCGCCGAAGGAGCTGCGGTTGCATGCGGCGAGGCTAGCGGCGGATGATAAAGGAAGTCTTGTCGGCCCGGGAGCCGTCCGCCACCGCAATGAAGGAGGAGAGCCGCCATGAACCGCACGCGAAACGCCGCCGCCGTCGCCGCGCCGAGCGGGCGCTACAGCCATGCCGTCGAAGTGCCGCCCAATGCCCGCTGGCTCTACATTTCCGGACAGATCGGGACGGCGCCCGATGGTTCGGTCCCGACGGGCATTGTGGCGCAGACCGAGAATTGCTGGCGCAACATCAAGGCGATCCTCGCCGATGCCGGAATGGATGTCGGCGATATCGTCAAGGTGACGATCTTCCTCACCCGCGAAGAAGACATCGCCGCCTATCGCGAGGCACGCGACCGCATCATCGGCGAAGCGCGTCCGGCTTCGACGCTCGTCGTCGTCAGCCGGCTCGTGCGGCCCGAATGGCTTGTCGAGGTCGAGGCCGTGGCGGCGAAGGCGTGAGGCGGAGCCGCGGGCGGGTTCAACTCGCCCGCGCCTCGCCGCGCAGCACGCTCTCGCGGTAGAAGACATAGAGCCCGCTGCCAACGATGATGAGGGCGCCGAGCAGCGTCCAGCCGTCGGGCAGATCGCCGAAGAGAGCGAAGCCGAGGCCGGTCGCCCACAGAAGCTGCATGAAGGTGAAGGGGGCCAGCACCGAGGCCGGCGCGCGCTGATAGGCGTGAATGATGCAGAAATGCCCAGCGCCCGACAGCGTGCCGGTGAGCGCCATCAATGCCCAGCCGCTGGGATCGGGCGCCTGCCAGAAGAAGGGGAGCGCGAGGCTGGCGACGATGGCGCCGCCGAGGGCGGTGTAGAAGAGGCTGACCTGCACGGGATCGGCGCGCGCGACGAGACGCGTTGCGATCTGGTAGAAGGCCGAGGCGGCCGCCGTTCCGAGCGGCAGCAGCGCCGCCCATTGGACGACGCCCACGGGGCGGATGATGACGACGACGCCGACGAAGCCGGCGACCACCGCTGCCCAGCGTCGTGGGCCCACCCGCTCGCCGAGGATCGGCACGGAGAGAATGGTGATGAGAAGCGGCTGGGCGAAGGCGATGGTCGTCGCCGTCGCCAGCGGCAGGACAGCGATCGCGAGGAAGAAGAAGACCGTCGAGCCGATCTGGCACAGCGAGCGCGTGAGCTGGAGGCGCGGCCGCTGCGTCCGCAGGAATCCACCGCCGCGCATCGCCAGCAGGGGCAGGAGCAGAAGCAGGTGGAAGGCGAAGCGCCCCCAGACCACCTCGCCCACCGGATAGCGCCGCATCAGCACCTTGGCCGTCGCATCGCCGCCGACATAGAGAGCGCCGGTCAGGACCATCAAGAGAATGCCGATGCGCCGCGTCGCGGTGCCGCCATCTTCCGCGGTGGCGAGCGCTCGTGCCGCGGTGCCCGCCTTCATGACGCGCTCGGTCTTGCCGGCTGCGGCGGCGCCGATGCCCGAGGCGCGGCAACCGGCCCTGGGCGGTCATGCGTCGGCAACGGGAGAGCGTTCATTTGGGTGCCTCGAAGAGCTGCGCCAGTCTTACCCGGCTCCGGCCGGCGCGGCCAGCCGCAACGGCGCATTCCCGTTGTGCCGCGTGCGCCGATCTTGGTTATGCTGAAGCCCGGCTCCCGCCGAGCCGAGAGGAGGTTCGATGGACGATCTCGATCTGGCGCCGCCCGGCATCGTCGTCAACAGCATGAAAGGCGATCCCGACGAGCACCGCGCCGGCTCCTGGCTCGCCTGGGACGGCCGGCTGGAGGGGCTCGAGGCGGCTCTCCTCGGCGTGCCTTTCGATGGCGCCTCCGTCGTCCGCACCGGGGCGCGGCACGGGCCGGAGGCGGTGCGCCAGGCGATGATGTTCTACACCACCTTCAGCAGCTTCGAGGCGCGCGCCATGACGGGCTTGCGCGCCGCCGATATCGGCGATGTCAAGGTGACGCTGACCGATATGGGCGCGACCTTCGAGCGGATCAGCGCCGCTGCCGCTGCTCTCGTGCGGCGCGGCATCGTTCCGGTGACGATCGGCGGCGATCACTGGATTGCCCATCCGCTGCTGCACGGCGTCGCGCGCGCCTTGCCGGGCAAGCGCCTCGGCGTCATCCATTTCGACGCGCATCACGACCTGCGCAAGGCGCATCTCGGCGCCGAATCGAGCGGCGTGCCGTTCCGCAAGGCGCTGGAGGAGCTGCCGGGAACTCCGCTCCGCGGCCGCAACCTCGTGCAGATCGGCATGGCGGAATTCGCCAACTCGCCGCAGCTCGCCGGCTATGCCGCCGAGATGGGCGTCACCGTCTTTCCGCAGCTCGCCGTGCGCCGCCGCGGCATGGAGGCGATCATCGAGGAGGCGATCGCGCGCGCCGCCGAGGGCACCGATGCCATCTATGTCTCGGTCGATATCGACAGCATCGACCAGTCGCAGGCGCCGGGCACGGCGGCACCCAACCCCTGCGGCCTCGATGCGCGCGACGTGCAGGAGGCGCTGCGTCGCATCGCGGCGCATCCGAAGACGGTCGGCTTCGATCTCGTCGAGATCGCGCCGCCCTTCGACCCCCAGAACATCACGGGCCGAACCGGCGCCGCTCTCGTCCTGAATTTCCTGTACGGGCTTGCCTCGCGCGGGGGAGGCTCCTCCGCGGCTCAGCCCAAATAGGCGCGCTGGACGTTCTCGTCTTCGAGGAGATCCTGGCCGCGCCCGGTGAGGACGATGCGCCCGCTTTCCATGACATAGCCGAAATCGGCGATGCCGAGCGCCATCAGCGCGTTCTGCTCGACGAGGAGGATGGTGACGCCCTGTTGGTTGATGGCGCGGATGGTCTCGAAGACGTGCTCGACCATGACCGGCGAGAGCCCCATGCTCGGCTCGTCCATCAGGAGGATGCGCGGCCGCGCCATCAGCGCGCGTGCCGTCGCCACCATCTGTTGCTCGCCGCCGGAGAGCGTTCCAGCCACCTGCTTCAGCCGCTCCTTAAGGCGCGGGAAGAGGGCGAGCATGCGCTCCTTGTCCTCGGCGATGGCGCGGCGGTCGTTGCGCGAGAAGGCGCCCATCTGGAGGTTTTCATCGACGGTGAGGCGGGCGAAGATGCGCCGCCCCTCCGGCACCTGCACGACCCCCATCCCCGCGATCTCGTGCGGTGGCAGGTCGGCGAGGCTCTCGCCTCCGAGGCGGATCTCGCCAGCGCGCGGATGGAGAATTCCGCTGATCGCGCGCAAGGTCGTCGTCTTGCCGGCGCCATTGGCGCCGACCAGGGTGACGATCTGCTTTTCATCGACCGCGATCGAGACGCCCTTCAGCGCCTCGATTTTGTCGTAGAAGACGTGGATGTCGTCGATTTCGAGCAGGGCCATGGCGTTTTTCTAAAGGCTCTCGAACCTCACGGCGCGCTTCCGTCGCCGACCGGATTTTCGGTCAGGTGCTCGACGGCATGACGGCGCGCCACCGCCGGCGCCGCTTTCGGCGTGCCGAGATAAGCCTCGATGACCTTCTGGTCGGATTGGATCTCCGCCGGTACGCCCTCGGCGATCTTGACGCCATGGTCGAGCACGGTGACCGTGTCCGACATGCCCATGACGACCCGCATCTGGTGCTCGATGAGGAGAATGGTAATGCCGAACTCCTCGCGGACGCTGCGGATGAACGCCATCATGTCGGAAGTTTCGCGCGGGTTCATGCCCGCGGTCGGCTCGTCCAGCATCAGCAGCTTCGGCTGCGTCGCCAGCGCCCGCCCGATTTCGAGGCGCCGCTGCTCGCCATAGGCAAGATTGCGCGCAAGCACGTCGCCGCGCCCGCGCAGGCCGACGAAATGCAGGAGCTTCAAGGCGTCTTCCTGTGCCCGCTCCTCGTCGCGCTTGGTATAGCTCGTGGCGAACAGCGCACCCCACCAATGCGAGCGCAGGTGCAGATGCATGCCGACGAGCAGGTTCTCGATCGCCGTGATGTTGCGGAACAGCCGGATGTTCTGATAGGTGCGGCTGATCCCGAGCCCGGCGACGCGGTCTGGAGTGAGGCCGTCGACGCGCTCGCCGCGGAACCAGATCTGCCCGGCGCTCGGCTGCAGATTCTGCATGATGCAGTTGAAGACCGTGGTCTTGCCGGCGCCATTCGGCCCGATGATGCTGTGGATCGAGCGCTCGCGCACTTCGAGGTCGAGCTCGCCGACGGCCGTGAGGCCGCCGAAGCGCATGGTCAGCCGCTTGGTCGCGAGGATGGGTTCGCCCGGCATTGGCGCCTATTCTCCGGGCCGCTGGGGTTCGGCCGTCGAGACGCCGGCGAGGGCCGGAGCCGCGGCGATCTCGCGGTCGGCAAGCTCCGGATCGGCGCCCTCGGCCGCCGCGCGCAGCTCGCGCCGGCGCGTCGCCGATGGCCACAGCCCCTCCGGGCGGATGCGCATCATGATGATGAGAGCGGCGCCGTAGAAAAGATAGCGGTACTCGCCGAACTCGCGCAGCAGTTCCGGCAGCCCGACGAGCGCGACGGAGCCGACGATTACGCCGGGCAGGCTGCCATGCCGCCGACGATGATGAGTGCGAGGACATTGATCGAGACGAGGAGCTGGAAGCTGCTCGGATAGATCGAGGTCAGCATGACGGCGAAAATCGAGCCGGCGAGACCGGCGAAGGCGGCGCCGAGCCCATAGGCCAACAGCTTCACCTTGACGAGGTTGATGCCGAGCGCCTGCGCCACGTCCTCGTCGTCGCGCACCGCCATCCAGGCGCGGCCGAGCCGCGAATTTTCGAGGCGCCAGGCGCAATAGGCGGCCACCGCCGCGCAGGCCAGCGTCAGGTAGAAGAGATCGACGGGATCGCTGAGCTCGATGTTGCCGAGCCAAGGCTTCGGAATTTGCAGGATGCCCTGGGCGCCGGCGAGGAGCGGCGCCGCCGCGTCGGATTGGACGATGACGCGCACGATCTCGCCGAGCCCCATCGTCGCGACGGCGAGGTAGTCGCCACGGACGCCGAGGACGGGAATGCCGAAGAGAACCCCGACGATGACCGAGACGAGGACCGCGATCGGCATCGCCTCCCAGTAGGAGAGGCTCGGAATGGCGGTGAAGGCGGCGAGCGCATGCGGGCTGTCGGCGGTGAGGAGCGCCGTCGTATAGGCGCCGACCGCAAAGAAGGCGACGAAACCGAGATCGAGGAGGCCGGCGAGGCCCACTTCGAGGTTTAGCCCCATCCCCATCAGGATATAGAGCCCGACCAGCATCATGACCTGGCCGATATAGGACCCGGCGAGGAGCGGGAAGAGCACGAGCAGCAGCACCGCGACCGCCGCCTTCGCGATGCGCGCATTGCGGCGCTGCGCCGGCGGCGTCTCGGCATCGCTCCGTTCGCCGCCGCGGAGCCGCGCCGCGAGGAGGCTGATGGCGGTGGCGATCACGAAAATGAGAATGGCGCCTTCCGGCGTCAGCCCTTCCCAGGTGTAGATCGTCTCGCGTACGGCACCGATGATATCGCCGTACTGCATCATAATCTGGATGAGCTCCTGGAAGACGCCGAAGAAGATGACGGCGATGCAGCCGATGAGCACATGTCGACGGAAGGCGCGCGGGCCGAGGGTGAGGAGCGCGCCCAGCGCCGCCAAGGCGGCGCTGCCGCCGATCAGCACCAGAACGCCGCCTGCCAAGCCGAGATCGAAGGTGAGCATCTCGAAGAGCGCCGGCGACAGGGCGATGAAGATGGCGCGGAGATCGAGCGCGTCCATCGCGACGACGAGGAGCGCCAGGACGCCGCCGGCGATGGCGCCGGCGAACAGGCTGCGCAGCAGCGTCGACCACGACCACGCGCCGTGCTCGCCGTCGCCGCGCACGATCATGGCGCCAGTGCCGAGCCCGATCGCGACCAGCGTGGCTTGCCCCAGCGTCAGCACGCCGACGATGATGGCCCGCCCGTGAATCATCGCGAGGATGCCGACGATGGCGAGATAGAGGCCGAGAATGCCGAAAACGAGCCCCGTCACTGCGGCGCGCTGCAGCGGCGAGGGCGGCGCCCTCCGGCTCCCCGCGACGCGGCGGGCGGCGGCTCCGGCCATCATGCCCTTCCTCCGTCGATGACGGCCATCGCTATGCCCTCTTCTTCGCCATGCGCTCGCCCAAGATCCCGTGCGGCCGGAAGATCAGCACCATGATGAGCAGGGTGAAGGCGATGAGGTCGCGGAGCTGATAGGGGGCAGGAATGCCGATCCCGTCGAGAAAGAGGGCGGGGCCCACCGATTCGACGAGGCCAAGGAAGAAGCCGCCGATCATGGCGCCGGGGACGCTGCCGATGCCGCCGAGGACGGCCGCGCCGAAGGCCTTGATGCCCGGCGTGAAGCCCATGAAGAAATAGACCTGCTTGAAGACGAAGGCGTAGAAGACGCCGGCGATGCCGGCCATGGCGCCGCCGAGCGCGAAGGTGAACACCACCACCTTGTTGACATCGACGCCCATCATTGCCGCGGCGTCGGTGTCTTCCGAGACGGCGCGCATCGCCGTGCCCATCTTGGTCCGCTGGATGATGACATAGAGCACGAGCATCGCCACCACGGCGAGGGCGATGACGATGATGTCGACGCGCGGGACGGAGAAGCCGAGCACGTCGATCGCCGCCCGCTGCCATTTGGGATCGGGGTAGGAACGGATGCTGGGACCGAAGAGGCCGCGGAAGGTCTGTTCGAGAAAGAAGGAGACGCCGATCGCGCAGATGAGCGGCGCGAAGCCGCGCACATGGCGGAACGGCCGGTAGGCGATGCGCTCGGTCAGGACGGCGATCGTCGTCGAGGTGACGATGGCGAGGGCGAGAATGCCGGCCATGGCGAGGATCGGGCTGCGGTCGAGGAGGCCCGAGCGGTCGAAGGACGAGGCCAGGAAATAACCGGCGAAGGCGCCCGTCATCGTGATGTCGCCGTGGGCGAAATTGATGAGGCGCAAGACGCCGTAGACCATGGTGTAGCCGAGCGCGATCAGCGCGTAGACGCTGCCGATCGTGAGGCCGAACATGACGAGGTCGAACCACTGCGCAGCCGCATATCGGCCCTTGAGCAGTGTGCCGATGGTGCCGCCGACGACGACGATGACGACGGCCAGGCGCAGCGCCCAGAGGATGACGTCGACAAAAGTGAAGCGCGCGAGCGAGCTCAGCTTCGGTAGGCCGATCCGGCTTGCCACGACGTCGGTCATCTGTCGGGCACTCTCGATTTCACGGTTGGGCTGATCTTGCGGGAGATGTTTTGCGAGCGGTCCCGGGATGGTGCCTGGCTTGGGCCGGCGATCATCCCGGGAGTCCTGTCGATGCGTCTTACGGCCAAATCTTCTTCGGGTTGACGCCGATCTTGAAGGTCTTGGGATCGGCGTTCGTGTACTCGTAGACGGCCGGCTTGAACTGGGCGCATTCGCCGTACTTGTCGCAGGCGATGGGGCCGCTGATGCCGTCGAACTTCGTCGCGAAGACGGCGTCGCGCAGCGCCTTCTTGCCGATATAGGTGTTGCCGCTCTTGTCGGTCTTCGCCACCTTCTCGATCGCCTTGAAGGCGAGCTGGGCGCCGTCATAGGCGTTGGCGTGGTAGCCGGCGATCGGCCCCTCGCCGAACATCTTCTTGTACTCTTCGACGAACTTCGGATAGCCCTTGCCCTGCGCCTCGGGCGAGACGTCGGGATAGGTGAAGCGGAAGCCGACGACGGCGTCTCGCGCCGCCTCGATGAGATCGGGCGCCATCAGCGCCGAGCTGCCGAGGAGCCGCACGCCCTTGAGGCCGGGAATGTCGGCCGCCTGGCGGATGATCTGACCGGCCGCGGCGACGAAGATCGGGAAGTAGAGCACGTCCGGCTTTTCGGTCGCGACGCGGGTGAGGAGCGGATGCATGTCGACATCGGTCGGCGCCACCGCCTCGGCCGAGAGCACCGTGCCGCCCAGCTTCTTGAAGTTGGCGGCCATCACGGTCGCGAGCTGCTGGGCGTAGGGGCTGCCGTCATGGACGGTGACGATCTTCTTCGCCTTCAGCACCTCGTAGACGTATTTGGCGTCGTTCGCGCCCTGGTCGATGTCGCTGTAGGCCGTGCGCACGAAGCCGTTGTATTCCGGCTTGCGGTCGGGCGCCGTGAGGGCGGGCGCCGTCGGCGAGGTGCCGATGCTGGTGATCCCGGCCTTCCACAGAATGGGAGCGCCCGGCGTCGCCTCGCTCGAGCAGGACGGCCCGATGACGATGACGGTGTTGGGATTGGCCGCCAGCTTCGTCGCGGCGGTCTGGCCGCCTTCGGCGTTGCACAGCGAATCCTCGGCGTTGAACTTGATCGGATGGCCGACGAGCTTGCCGCCGATATCCTTGATCGCGATCTCGACCGCGCGCTTCTGATCGGTGCCAAGAGCGGTGTCGGCGCCAGAGAGGACCCAGTAGCCGCCGATCTGAATAGGCGCGCCCTTCGGGATGACGATGACGCCGATGTCGTCGGTGACCGGCCCTTTGGTCTCCTTGGCATCTGCGATAGGCGCCGCGGCGAGCGCCGCGACGGCCAGCGCCCCATAGGTCCAGGGGCGCAAACTCCGATAGCGAAACATGGTCAAGACCTCCCTCTCCAGTGACGATCGTTATCCCGGCGATCGCTTCCTTGCCCTTCGGCGGCTGGCGGCGACGGTGCCTGCCCGGCATCGTCACGTCGCGATCGGCCTATCCGGAGCTTGTCATGACAATCACCTTAGTGGGCCGCGAAGATCGTCGCAAGTCGCGCGTTCCGCCGAAAGCGTCGCGCGAAGCGCCCGGCCGCCGGCGCGGCAATAACGCCATAGCCGAAAATAACCTGTCAATAACAAGTCATAGGTTATAAAGAGAGCAAGGCGCGGCGGCAGAAGAAGCCCTCGGCGAAGCCGCTCGCCGCCCCGCAGAAGGCGCCGCGCAGGCGCATCAAGGCGAGGAATGTCTCTTCCCGGAACCAGCGCCGGGCACGCTGGCTCGGGAAATGGCGCAGCAGCATCGCCGCCTTGGCGCGCGCCTGCGCGTCGCTGAGGGCGACGAAGAGGTTGGGGTTGCCGAAATCGCCATCCTGCTTCGGCACCTCGTATTCGAGGATGAGGTGGTCGCGGAAGGTGTGGCGCGTAAGCTCGGCGACGAGACGATGATCCTGATGCGCGTCCTCGGCGGCGTGCGTCAGAATGAGCGTCGGGTCGAATTCGCCCTTGAGGCGCTCGAATTCCTCTTTCAGCCGGGCGCCGTCATAGGGGAAGAAGCCGTCGCGAAAGTCCTTCACCGCGATGTGCTTGTCGTCCAGCGCCGCCAGCAGCTCCGCCGCGCTCGACCGCGCTTCCTCGGCCCGTGCGGCGTCGCCGGAGAAGACGACCCAGCGCAGGGCGAACGCGGGTTCGGCGGCGACGAGCCGGGCGATCGTGCCGGCGCAGCCGATCTCGATGTCGTCGGGGTGCGCCCCGAGGCAGAGAAGGCGCAGTGGGCGCGGCGCATCGGCAAGGCGCAGCTCGCGCACCGTCTTCAGCTCACGACAGGACCGCGGGGCTGGGGATCGGAAGGATGAACCGTCCGCCCCAGTCGCGAATATAGGCGAGCTGCCGCAGGATCTCGTCCTTCAAATTCCAGGGCAGGACGAGGACGTAATCGGGCTTGGTCTCGGCGATCCGCTCCGGCGGGAAGATCGGAATATGCGTTCCCGGCAGGAATTTGCCGTGCTTGTAGGGGTTGCGGTCGACCGTGTAGTCGAGGAGATCGGTGCGGATGCCGCAATAATTGAGGAGCGTGTTGCCCTTGCCCGGCGCGCCGTAGCCGGCGATGCGCTTGCCGCTCCTGCGCGCTGCGATGAGAAGGTCGAGGAGCCTCCGCTTCGTCTCGGCGACGCGCTCGGCGAAGGCGCGATAGGCCGCAAGATCGCGCAGACCCGCCGCTCTCTCGCGCTCGATGAGCGCGGCGACGCTCGCACGCGCCGCGTGATTGGAGCCCTTGGGCGCGAGATAGAGGCGGAGCGAGCCGCCATGGCTCCAGAGCTCCTCGACATCGAAGAGGCCGAGGCCGTGCCGCGCGAAGATGCGCTGCGCCGTCGAGAGCGAGAAATACGAGAAATGCTCGTGATAGATTGTGTCGAACTGGTTCTCCGCGATGAGCCGCATCAGATGCGGAAACTCGACGGTCGCCACTCCCTGCGGCTTCAGCAGCATGGCGATGCCGGCGACGAAATCGTTGAGGTCGGGGACTTGGGCCAGCACGTTGTTGGCGATCACGAGATCGGCGCTGCGGCCTTGCCGGCGCAGGCGCTCGGCAAGGCTTGCGCCGAAAAAATCGACGATCGTCTCGACGCCGCGGGCGCGGGCCGCCGCCGCGACATTGGCGGCAGGGTCGATGCCGAGTGCCGGAATGCCGCGCTTCACGAAGTATTGCAGGAGGTAGCCGTCATTGCTGGCGAGCTCGACGACCTGGCTCGTGCGGTCGAGGCGCAGCCGCTCCGTGATCATTCCGACATAATCGCGGGCATGCGCGAGCCAGGCGTCGGAATAGGAGGAGAAATAGGCGTATTCGCCGAAGATCTCCTGCGGCGCGACGTATTTGGGAAGCTGCGCGAGGAAGCAATCGCCGCAGACGCGCAGATGCAGCGGATAGAAGGGCTCCATCCGGTCGAGCTGCGGCGCTGTGAGGAAGCTCTCGCAGAGCGGCGACATGCCGAGGTCGACGACACTGTGAAGGCTGCCGCCGCAGAAGCGGCACGCCTCGAAGGGGCTGGCGATGTCCATTGGCGTTGTCATGATCCGAACGAGCGCGCGGCGGACCCGCCTCAAAGGCGAGCGGACGCGCGGTTCATCAACGGGGCGGCGCAGCTTTGGTTCCGGCGCGAGCGCGCTTCGATCAGCGCCGTTTCTCCTCGAAGGCGGCAAGAAAGGCTGCGAGGTTCTGGCCGAGGATGGCGCTCATGTAGCCGCCTTCCTGGACGAGCACGGTGGGGAGGGACAAGGCCGCGATCCGCCGTGCCGCCTCGGCGAAGCCTTGGGTCGTCACTTTGAGGACGCCGAGCGGATCCATCTCCGAGGCATCAAAGCCGAGCGAGACGAGAACCGCTTCCGGATGGAAGGCGCCGATCGACCGCAGCGCCTCATCGAGCGCAGCCAGCACCGCGCCATCGCCGCTTCCCGGCGCCAGCGGCAGGTTGAGGTTGCAGCCTGCGCCGGCCCCCGCTCCCCGCTCGTCGGCGTAGCCGGCATAAAAGGGGTAGTAATCGCTCGGATCAGCGTGCAGCGAGGCGAAGAACACGTCGCCGCGCTCGTAGAAGATGCCCTGCGTGCCGTTGCCGTGATGGACGTCGATATCGAGGATGGCGAGCCGGCTCAGCTTCCGCCGCAGATATTGCGCTGCGATCGCCACATTGTTGAGGTAGCAGAAGCCGCCCGCCATATCGGCGAAGGCGTGGTGGCCGGGCGGTCGGCAGAGGGCGTAGGCGACGGGCGCGCCCTCGAGCACGAGCGCCGCCGCATGCGTTGCGGCATGGGCGGCGGCGACCGCCGCCTCCCATGTTCCGGCCCCGATGGGGCAGGCGGTATCGGCCATGTGCCAGCCGACGAGCCCTGTCGGGCCAGCGGGCCGGCGCGACATCAGGCGCCCTGGATGGACGTTCGGCACGACCTCGGCGGCGGCCTCCGGCATCGCCTGCCAGCGCGCGTGAATCGTCGCGAGGAAGTCGAGATACGCCGTCGTATGGACCGCAGCGCGCGGCGCGGCGCCGAAATCGTCGGGGGCGAGGATACGGTGGCCGGCATCGCGGACGGCGGCGAGGAGGGCAGCGGCGCGCGCCGGCGCCTCGGGATTCGCCACCACCGCGCCGCGCCGGATGAAGGTCTTCGGCGCGTGCTTCTCATGGGCGGGCGAGTAGACGATCTGCATGGGAGGTCACACCTTCTCGAGCCCGCACCATTCGGCGATGTAGAGCGCCATCGCCTGCGTGCATCGGCGGACCGAATCGAGCTCGACGCGCTCATCGAAGCCGTGGATCGCATCGGCGTTGGGGCCATAGACGAGGGCGGGCGTGTCGGCGTAGAGGCCGAAGAAGCGCGCATCCGTCGTGCCGGTGGTGGCGATGTCCTGAAGCGGCGTTCCGAAAGCGGCGCGGTGCGCCTCTCGCAGCACCTTCTCCGGCGCCTCGGCGCCGCGCAGCACATACCCCTCCGCTTCGAAGCCGTGATAGACGATCTCGGGCGGGTTGTTGGCGAGGAAGCGGTTGGCGCGCGCCGCGTCGCGGATCGTGGCCTCGATCTCGGATTTGGCCTCGGCGATCGCCTGGCCCGGATAGATGGCGACGCGCACGTCGAAGACGCACCAGGCGGGGACGCTCGAAGGCCAGTCGCCGCCGGCGATCTTGCCGATATTGAGGTTGATGGGATGCTCGACCGCGCCGTAGGGCGGGTAGTCGCTGCGCCGCGCATTCCAGCGCTCTTCGAGCCCATGCAGCGCCTCCATGAGGCCGTAAGCCGCTTCGATCGCATTGGCTCCGGCGCGCGCCTCGCGGACATGCACGGGAACGCCGCGCACATGCACCTGGAACCAGAGGACGCCGACCTGGGCGCGGATGAGCTGGTTCCACATCGGCTCGGGAATGAGGACGGCCTCCGCTCGGTAGCCGCGCTGCAGGCAGGCGAGGGCGCCGTTGCCGGTGCACTCCTCCTCGACGACGGATTGCACCACGACATCGGCCGCCGGGCGGTAGCCGAGGCGCTTCAGCGCGTCGAGGCTGGCAAGGCAGGCGGCGAGTCCCGCCTTCATGTCGCCGCCGCCGCGCCCATAGAACCAGCCGCCTTCGATGCGCGGCTCGAAAGGCGGCGTCGTCCACATGTCGAGCGGCCCCACCGGCACGACGTCGATATGGCCATTGAGAATGAGCGAGCGGCCTTTGGCCGTGGCGGGCCGGTGGCTGCCGACGACGTTGAAGGCGTTGTCGTAGCCGATATGCACGGGCGAGAAGCCGGGCATGTGGCGGATGGCGTCGATGTCGATGCGCCAGCGGTCGACGGCGAGGCCGCGCTCGCGCATCGCCGCCGCGACGAAATCCTGGGCGGTGTGCTCGGCGCCGCGCACCGATGGGAATTTGACGAGCTCCGCCGTAAGCGCGGTTTGGTCGTCGAAGCCGGAATCGACCGCCTTCATGATGCGCGTCGTGAGCTCGGTATCGAGCATGGCCGCCCTCCGCTGTCTCGAAGGCGGCGAGGCTAGCACCCAATCGCGGCGCGGTCGAACGCGATTGGCGGCCGAAGGCTATGGAAGCTCAGGCGGTCGGCCGCGCCGGCTCGCACTCGCGCCGCAAGCGGCGGGAGAGCTCGGCCAGAAACCGGCGCAGCCCGGCCTCATCGACGCCGTCGCGCCGCATCAAGAGACGCGCCATGGGATCGGCCAGGATCTCATCCAGCGGCGGCTCCCGCCGGCACGGCGCCGCTGCTTTGCGGGCGCTGAGGGCCCGCCGCATCAGCGGTAATCCCAATAATGCGGATGATGCCAGCCGGGACCGGTCTCGTAGACGACGCAGCCCGACAACAGCCCGGCAAGGAGCGGCAACAGGGCCAGAACGAGTTTTGCCTTCGCTCTCATCTGCGTTCTCCTCGAATGAGCGCATCGGGCGCTCTACCCTGTGATAGGGCGCGGAAACGCAAAGCGTGCCAAGAGTAACAAAAGTTTAATGCACGGCGCGCTTTTCGCGCCGGCTATGCGCCGTGCGGCGACGCTCAGACCGCCAGTCCGAAAGCGGCGTGGCCTTCGCCGCGCATCAGATCCTCGCAGCGCTTGGCGAAATCTGCGGCCGTCTCGCAGGCCATCATGACGAAGCCGAGCGGCAGGTGGAAGCCGTGCAGCGTCGCCTTGCGGTCGTAATTGGCCTGATCGATGCGGCGATAGGGAAAGCCGCGCTTCAGCCCCTCGGTCGGGCTGAAGGTGTCGAACGCGAAACCGCCATCCCTGGCGACCACCGGCCCCACCAAGACCTTCACCAGCGCGCTCATGCCCGAGGCTCCGTCCGACCGCAACACGCACCCGGAGCCATGGTTAAGGAAAATGGTTAAAATCTGGTGAGCGGCGCGGCGGTTCGATCTGAACGGGCGGCTCGGAAATGGTGGGCGCTGTAGGGATTGAACCTACGACCCCACCCGTGTGAAGGGTGTGCTCTCCCGCTGAGCTAAGCGCCCATTTCCGATCCTTGCGCCATATAGAAAGAGGGGCGCGGCACTGTCAAGGCGATGGCGGCGGCTCCGGAGCGCCGGATTCGAGCGCCGCGAGCGCCTGCGGCAGGTCGGCGAAGGCGTCGATCTCGGCGTCGGCGCCGAGCGTTTGCAACGGCACGCGCGCATAGCCGTAGCGGGCGAGAATGACGGGGATGCCGGCCGCCTTCGCCGCCGCGGCGTCGTGCTCGTTGTCGCCGATCATCACAGCATCGCCGGGAGCGGCCCCGAGCGCCGCCAGCGTCGCCAGGATGTGGCGCGGGTCGGGCTTGCGGAAGGCGACGGCATCGCCGCCGAGGATCGCCGTGAAGACGCGATCGAGGTCCAGCGCCTCCAGCAAGGCTCTCGTCGCCCGCTGCGGCTTGTTGGTGCAGATCGCAAGGCGTCGGCCCTCGGCGCGGAGCGCCGCCAGCACGTCCGCGACGCCGGGATAAGGCCGCGTTCCCGAGGCCGGATCGGCCTCGTAGATCGCGAGAAAGCGCGCGAGGCGGTCGGGGAACGCGGCTTCCGGCGCGCCGCTCGCGGCAAGGCCGCGGCGCACGAGCATCGGCACGCCATCGCCGATCATGCCGCGCACCGCGGCGAGCGCGAGCGGCGGGCATCCGATCTCGCGCAGCGTCAGGTTGAGCGCCGCCTGCAGACCGGCGGCGCTGTCGACGAGCGTGCCATCGAGATCGAAGACGAGCGCGTTCCGTTTCATGATTTTTAACAATCTTTGATTTGGATCAAGGGTTGGGCTCGTGCGAGGTTCGGCGCGCCCGATGCGGTTCGAGAGCGCGCATGAGGCGCAGCCCTTATCATCGATCCGCGATGCGATGGGAAGCACCGACGAAGGAGCCATGAACTCTCGGAGATTTGCCGCGATCGTCCTGGCCGCGGGGAAGGGGACGCGGATGAAGTCGGACGTGCCGAAGGTGATGCACGCCCTGGCGAATCGGCCGCTCGTGCAGCATGTCCTGGCGGCGCTGGCGCCGCTGGCGCCCGAGCGCACGGTCGTCGTGCTGGCGCCCGGCATGGATGCCGTGGCCGCAGCGGTGGCCCCGGCCGGCACCGCCATTCAAGCGGCGCCGCTCGGGACGGGCGATGCCGCGAAGAGCGGGCTCGCCGCGATCGACGATCTCCTCGCGGCGCAAGCCGTCGCGGATGTCCTCGTCCTCTTCGGCGACACGCCGCTCATCACGACGGCGACGCTCGAAGCGCTGCTCGAAGAACGGCGCCGGGCGCCGGCCGCGGCCGCGGTCGTGCTCGGCATGCGCCCCGGTGACCCCGCCGAATACGGCCGCCTCGTCTTGAGCGCGAGCGGCGTTCTCGAAGCCATCGTCGAGGCCAAGGACGCCGATGCCGAACAGCGCCGCATCGGCCTCTGCAATTCCGGCGTCATGGCGATCGATGCGGGCCATGTCCGCGCGCTCGTCGGAGCGATCGGCAACGACAACGCCAAGGGCGAATACTACCTCACCGACATCGTCGCGATCGCGCGGCGGCAGGGCCTGCCCTGCCGCGTCGTCGAGGCGCCCGTCGACGAGCTCGCCGGCATCAACTCGCGCGCCGACCTCGCTGCCGCCGAAGCCATCATGCAGCGGCGCCTGCGCGCCGCCGCGATGGCCGGCGGGGCGACCTTGACCGCGCCGGAGACCGTGTTTCTCAGCGCCGATACGCGGATCGGGCGCGACGTCACCATCGGCCCCTTCGTCTATTGCGGCCCCGATGTGGTGATCGAGGACCGCGCCCAGATCCTCTCCTTCTGCCATTTCACCGGCGCGCGCATCGCCGCCGGCGCCATCGTCGGCCCCTTCGCGCGGCTGCGGCCCGGCGCCGAGATCGGCGAGGACGCGCATATCGGCAATTTCGTCGAGGTGAAGAAGGCGAAGATCGGGCGCGGCGCCAAGGCCAATCACCTCTCCTATATCGGCGATGCCGAAATCGGCGCGAAATCCAATATCGGCGCCGGCACCATCACCTGAATTACGACGGCTTCACCAAGGAGCTGACGCGCATCGGCGAGGGCGCCTTCATCGGCTCCAACACGGTCCTCGTCGCGCCGGTGACGGTCGGGGCCGGCGCCTATATCGCGGCGGGCAGCGCCATCACCCGCGACGTCGCTGCCGACGCTCTGGCGCTCGGCCGCGGGCGGCAGGTGGAAAAACCCGGCCGCGCCGCGGCGATCCGCAAGGAGAAGACGGCCGCCAAAGAGGCGAGGCAGAAGAGAGGGCAGGGCTGATGTGCGGCATCATCGGAATCATCGGCAAGGGCGAGGTGGCGCCGCTCCTCGTCGACGGGCTGCGCCGTCTCGAATACCGCGGCTATGATTCGGCGGGGATCGCGACGCTGATCGACGGCAAGATCGAGCGCCGCCGCGCCGAGGGCAAGCTCGACAACCTCGTCGCCCGCCTCGAGGAGAAGCCGGTGCAGGGCACGATCGGCATCGGCCATACGCGCTGGGCGACGCATGGCGTCCCGAACGAGACCAACGCCCATCCCATCGCGACGCCGCGCGTCGCCGTCGTCCACAACGGCATCATCGAGAATTTCCAGGAGCTGCGCCGCGAGCTGAGCGAGCTCGGCTACGGCTTCCAGACCCAGACCGATACCGAGGCCGTCGCCATCATGGTGACGCGCTACCTCGATGAGGGGCTGTCGCCGAAGGAGGCGGTCGGCAAGACGCTGCACCGCCTCGAAGGCGCCTTCGGCCTCGCCTTTCTCTTCGCCGGCCACCACGACCTCCTCATCTGCGCCCGGCGCGGCAGCCCGCTCGCCGTCGGCTATGGCGATGGCGAGATGTTCATCGGCTCCGATGCCCTCGCCCTGGCGCCGCTGACGCGCCGCATCGCCTATCTCGAAGAGGGCGACTGGGCGGTCCTCAACGGCACGGGCGTCACGGTCTATGACGCCGCCGACCGCAAGGTCGAGCGCGTCGTGCGCGAGACCGCCGTCTCCGGCGCCCTCATCGGCAAGGGCAATCACCGCCATTTCATGCAGAAGGAGATCTTCGAGCAGCCGGCGGTGATCGGCGACACGCTGCATGCGCTCTTCAACCCGACGACGCGCAGCGTCCATCTCGGCGCGCTGCCCTTCGACCTCGCGACGGTGAGCCGCATCACCATCATCGCCTGCGGCACCTCCTTCCATTCCGGCATGATCGCCAAATACTGGCTGGAGCGGATCGCGCGCGTTCCGGTCGAGGCCGACATCGCCTCGGAATTCCGCTACCGCGCCCCCGAGATGCCGGAGGGCGGCCTCGCCCTCTTCATCTCGCAATCGGGCGAGACCGCCGACACGCTGGCGGCGCTGCGCTATTGCCGCACGCAGAAGCAGCACATCGCCGTCGTCGTCAACCAACCGGAAAGCACGATGGCGCGCGAGGCCGACATCATTCTGCCGACGCGGGCGGGGCCGGAGATCGGCGTCGCCTCGACCAAGGCCTTCACGACGCAGCTCGTCGTGCTGGCCTGCTTCGCCATCGCCGTCGCCAAGGCGCGCGGCAGCATCGATGCGGCGCGGGAGGCGAAGCTCTCATCCGCCTTGACCGAGATCCCCTCGCGCGCCAGCGAGGTCTTGAACCACGACGAGAAGATCCAGGCGATCGCCGCCGCCCTCCTCGAGGCGCGCGACGTCCTCTATCTGGGGCGCGGCACCGCCTATCCGCTGGCGCTCGAAGGGGCGCTGAAGCTGAAGGAGATTTCCTACATCCACGCCGAAGGCTACGCCGCCGGCGAGATGAAGCACGGCCCCATCGCCCTCATCGACGAGAAGGTGCCGATCATCGTCCTCGCGCCGCCCGACGACCTCTTCGAGAAGACGGCCTCCAACGTGCAGGAGGTGATGGCGCGTGGCGGCAAGGTGGTGATGATCTCCGACGAGAAGGGCCTCGCGACTATGGGCGAGCGGCTCCATTTCGGCATCCCGATCCCGCCTTGCGACCCCTTCGTCGCCCCCATCCTCTACGCCATCCCGATCCAGCTCCTCGCCTATCACATCGCCGTGCTGAAGGGCACCGATGTCGACCAGCCGCGGAATCTGGCGAAAAGCGTCACGGTGGAGTAGGGGCGCCCCGTCAGATCACGTCACGGACAACATGGCCGCGGAGCCTTATGCGTCGTGGTGAAAGCTCGGGGCGATAGGGGATTTGAGTCTCGATGCAGCTTGCCTCGGCGTCGAATTCGTTGGCTTTCGGCGAGCGGTTGTAGAGGAAGCTCGCCGGCGCGAGCCTAGTTTCGTCGCTGTAGATTTCGGCGGCATTTATCCAGGACGGGAATAAGCTGCGATCCCGGTCGGCGAAGGAATCGGGCATGACGTAATAGCCGCAGATCCCGAGCTTGCCGCCGGAATCGAATAGCCGAAGATAGATATTCACCGTGTTGAATGCAGTTAAGGTTCCGACGCCACGTCCGTCGCCGGTGCCGAGAACGAGTCTGAGTTTTGAATAGACCGGTTCGCTTGCTCGGATGGGAGCGGTCGGTACGGGACTGCGCAGCCCGCAAGGAGCGCCAAAGCGGCGATGGCCAATAGAACCCGCATAGATTATCCGTCCGTGGGTTGAACCCCGCGGATAATATACGCGGGCGACGCGCATGTCGCCCGAACGTCGAAGTGGATCGGCAAACCAGCGTCAATGCGGTCCCGATCGCTCTCGCCCGGTTCCGCCCTCAGCTCACAGCCGCCGAGCAGCGCTTCCAGACTTCGACGGCGCCGGAGGCGGCGCTGGAGCCGCTGCCACCGGCATCGCCCCGGCGGAGATGGACGGTGTTCTCGTTGACGAGCGTCATCGAGACCGTGGCGCCCGCCTCCTTCTCGCCGGGCGGCACGACATAGGTGAAATAGTGGCGGCTGTAATCGCCCTCGGTGCGGGTGCCGGCGGGGGTCACGATCTGCGGGCCCTTGATCGAGAATTGGCGGCCGTCGAGGGAGCACCAGTCGCCATCGATGACGTCGGCGCGCGCCGAGCCGGCGCCGCCGATCGCGCCGAGCGCGACGCCGAGGATAAGGAGGAATTGCGTTCGCGTCATAGGTTGAGCTTTCAGCTTTCAGCTCTCAGCTCTCAGC
>JAJPHB010000070.1 GCA_021325525.1 Alphaproteobacteria bacterium | reverse complement strand
CGCCGCCTACCGCGCCGCCCAGTCGGCGAGGCGGCGCTGGAAAGCGGTGCCGGCGGCGATCTGCTCCAGGGCGATGAACTCGTTCGGCTTGTGCGCCTCATCGATCGAGCCCGGCCCGCAAATGACGGCGGGGATGCCGGCCGCCTGGAAGATGCCGGCCTCGGTGCCGAAGGCGATGACGGTCGTGTCGTTGGCGCCGGTGAGCTGGCGCGCCAGGTCCACGGCGGGCGATTGCGGCTCGGGGACGAGGCCGGGGACAAGGGCGACCGCCTCGGTCGCGATGCTGGCGCCGGCATGGACCTGGCGCAGGCGCGGCAGCAAATCCTGCGCCGCGAATTCCTCGACGCGGCGGCGGATCGCCTCGGGATCGCGGCCGGGGAGGGTGCGGAACTCCCAGGTGAAGGCGCATTCGCGCGCGATGATGTTGTGCGCCGTCCCGCCGCCGATCATGCCGATATTGAAGCTCGTATAGGGCGGCACGAAGCCGCTTTCGGGCTCGGCGGCGGCGCGCGCCTCGGCGGCGAGGCCGGCGATGAACTGGATGATCTCGCTCGCCGCGAAGATGGCGTTGACGCCGCGCTGCGGGGTGCTCGAATGCGCTTCGAGGCCGGTGACCGTGGTGCGGAAGACGTAGGAGCCCTTATGGGCGTTGGCGACCGCCATCAGCGTGGGCTCGCCGATGATGACGAGGCGCGGCCGCGCCTTCCCCTGCGGCAGATCCTCGATGAGGTGGTGGACGCCGTTGCAGCCGACCTCCTCGTCGAAGGAGAAGGCGAAGTGGATGGGCCGCTTCAAGGCGCGCGCCTTGAATTCGGGGACGAGCGCCAAGGCGATGGCGATGAAGCTCTTCATATCCGCGGCGCCGCGGGCGTAGAGCTTGCCGTCGCGCTCGACGAGGGCGAAGGGATCGCTGTCCCAGGGCTGGCCCTCGACCGGCACGACGTCGGTGTGGCCGGAGAGGATGACGCCGCCGCCCGCCTCGGCGGGGCCGATCGTCGCGAAGAGATTGGCCTTGTTGCCCCCCTCGTCATAGGTGAGCCGCGAGGCGATGCCGTGGCCGTCGAGATAATCGGCGACCCAGCGGATGAGCTCCAGATTGGAGCGCGCCGAGACCGTGTCGAAGCCGACGAGGCGGCGGAGGATCTCGATCGTGGCCGGCGCCGGGTCGGCGGTGCCCGCCTCAGACATTGTCGAGACCGTGCGTTCCGGGCGTGCCGATCATGGCGAGGAACTCCCGCCGCGTGTTCGAATCGGTGCGGAAGGCGCCGAGCATGCTGCTCGTCACCATGGTGACGCCGGGCTTGTGCACGCCGCGCGTCGTCATGCATTGATGCGCCGCCTCGATGACGACGGCGGCTCCTTTCGGCTGCAGCACCTCGCAGAGGGTGTTGGCGATCTGCGCCGTCATCTTCTCCTGAATCTGCAGGCGCCTCGCATAGAGCTCGACGAGCCGCGCCAGCTTCGAGATGCCGACGACGCGCTTGTCGGGCAGATAGGCGACATGCGCCTTGCCGATGATGGGCGCGATATGGTGCTCGCAATGCGATTCGAAGCGGATATCCTTCAGCACGACCATCTCGTCATAGCCGTCGATCTCGCTGAAGGTGCGCTGCAAGAGCTCGACCGGATCGCTGTCATAGCCGCTGAAGAATTCGCTGAAGGCGCGCACGACGCGCTCAGGCGTGCCGCGCAGGCCTTCGCGCGCCGGGTCGTCGCCCGCCCAGCGGATGAGGGTGCGCACCGCCTCCTCGGCCTCGGCGCGGTCGGGGCGGCGGCTCGCCGGAAGCGGCGCCTTGCCGTTCCCGCTCCGGCTGCGCCGGTCCCGAACGGGTTCCATATCCATCACATGACTCCTGGCTGCACCGGCCGCCACGCCCCGGCCGGTCGGATCAGTTCAAGCGCACCTGCTGATGCGGCGAATCGAGCGAGAAGGCGGGGACGGCGACCTCGAAGCTCTCGCCGCTCCGCGTCTCCATCTCGTAGCTGCCGACCATGATGCCGGACGGCGTCGTCAGCGGCGTGCCGCTCGTGTATTCGAAGCTCTCGCCCGGCTTCAAGACCGGCTGCTCGCCGACGACGCCGGGGCCGCGCACCTCCTGGAGGCGTCCCATGCCGTCAGTGATGCGCCAATGCCGGCGGCGCAGCTGGACGGTCTCGCCGCCCTGGTTCTCGATCCGCACCTGATACGCCCAGACATAGTGGTTGTCGGCGGGCGAGGATTGGTCCTCGAGGTAGAAAGGCTTCACCGTGACTTTGATGGATCGCGTCGTCTCTGAATACATGGTCGTATTCCCGCTTCGCTGACCCGCGGCCGGGGACGCCGGCAAGGTGCCTCGCAAGGCTTCATTTTGTTCGGTGCGCCTCGGTCGTCAAGGCCGCAGTGGCGAAAGCGGCGCCGTCGATTTCGCGCAGATGGCAGGCGACGAAATGGCCGGGCCGCACCTCGCGCATCGCCGGCTCCTCCTTGCTGCAGCGGGCGACGGCATAGGGGCAGCGGGTGTGGAAGCGGCAGCCCGCGGGCGGGTTGATGGGCGAGGGCACGTCGCCTTTGAGGATGATGCGCTCGCGCTTCGCCTCGGGATCGGGGAGCGGCACCGCCGAGAGCAGCGCCTCGGTATAGGGGTGAAGGGGCGTCGCGAAGAGCGAGCGCTTGTCGGTGAGCTCGACGATCTTGCCGAGATACATGACCGCGATGCGGTGGCTGATATGCTCGACGACGGCGAGGTCGTGCGCGACGAAGAGGTAGGAGAGGCCGAACTCCTTCTGGAGGTCCATCAAGAGATTGATGACCTGCGCCTGGACCGAGACGTCGAGGGCCGAGACCGGCTCGTCGCAGACGATGAGGTCGGGCTGCAGGGCGAGCGCCCGGGCGATGCCGATGCGCTGGCGCTGGCCGCCCGAGAATTCATGCGGGTAGCGCCGCATCGCCTCCTGGCGGAGGCCGACTTTGAGGAGGAGCGCGGCGACGCGGTCCTCGAGGGCGCGGCCATTCTCGACGCCGTAATTGCGCAGCGGCTCGGCGACGATGTCGCCCACCGTCATGCGCGGGTTGAGCGAGGAGTAGGGGTCCTGGAAGACGACCTGAAGCTGGCGGCGATAGGGCCGCATCTCGGCCCGGCTCAGCTTGTCGATGCGCTTGCCGCGCACCTTGACGGAGCCGGCGGTCGGCTCGATCAGCTTCAAGATCGCCTTGCCCGCCGTCGACTTGCCGCAGCCGCTCTCGCCGACGAGCCCCAGCGTCTCGCCTTCGCCGATCGTGAAGCTGATGCCGTCGACGGCGAGGACATGGCCGACGACGGTCGACAGCAGCCCCTTGCGGATGGGGTAGTGCTTCTTCAGCTCCTCGACTTCGAGGAGCGGCGCGCCGCCGCCGTTGCCGCGGGATGCCGCGCTCATGGTGCGGGCAGCCGGTCGGAGTGGTGGCAGGCGGCGATATGCGCCGGCGCCTTCAGCGTCAAGGCCGGCGCCTCGCTGTGGCAGCGCTCGGTCGCATAGGCGCAGCGCGGCGCGAAGGCGCAGCCCTTGATCTCCTCGCGCAGCGAGGGCACCGTGCCGGCGATCTCGGTGAGGCGCTCGGGCTCCTTCCGCTTCAAGGTGGCGCCGAGCTGCGGCACCGATTTGAGGAGGCCCAGCGTATAGGGGTGGCGCGGGCGGCGGAACAGCTCCTTGACCGGCGCCTCCTCGACCTTGCGCCCGGCATACATGACGACGACGCGCTGCGCCATCTCGGCGACGACGCCGAGATCGTGGGTGATGAGGATGATGGCGGCGCCGATCTTGCGCTTCAGCTCGCGCATGAGGTCGAGGATCTGCGCCTGGATGGTGACGTCGAGCGCCGTCGTCGGCTCGTCGGCGATGAGAAGCTTCGGGTTGCAGGCGAGCGCCATCGCGATCATGACGCGCTGGCGCATGCCGCCCGAGAGCTGGTGCGGATATTCGCCGATCCGCCGCTCCGCCTCGGGAATGTTGACGAGGCGCAGCATCTCGACGGCGCGCTTCATCGCCGCGCCATGGGCGAGCTTCTGGTGGAGCATCAGCGTCTCGCCGATCTGCCGGCCGACGGTCAGCACCGGATTGAGCGAGGTCATCGGCTCCTGGAAGATCATCGAGATGTCATTGCCGCGGATGCGCCGCATCGCCGCCTCGTCGAGGCCGAGGAGATCGACGCCGCCGAAGCGGATGCTGCCCGAGACGATGCGGCCCGGCGGCGAGGCGATGAGGCGCAGGATCGAGAGCGAGGTGACGCTCTTGCCGCAGCCGCTCTCGCCGACGACGGCCAGCGTCTCGCCCTCGGCGACGTGAAGGGAGACGCCATCGACCGCCCGCACGACGCCGTCGCGGGTGAAGAAATAGGTGCGCAGATCCTCGATCTCGAGCAGCGCCCCCTTGGTGCGCGCCGCCGGTACAGGGGCTTCTGCCGCGAGCGTCGTCATCGGCGCGCTGGAGCCACGAAGGCGCGAAGAACGCGCGAACCACGAAGACGCGAAGACACGAAGCCGGTTTCTCGCGCGCGACGCGCGCACTCAATTCTTCTTCGTGCCTTGGTGCCTTGGTGGTTCAATCTTTCTCTCCTCTCAGCTCACATCCGCCGGGCGAGGCGCGGGTCGAGGGCGTCGCGCAGGCCGTCGCCCAAGAGGTTGATGGCGAGCACCGTCAGCGACAGGCAGATGCCGGGGAAGAGGATGATGTAATAGGCGACCTGGAAGAGGCTCCGCCCCTCGGCCATGATGTTGCCCCAGCTCGGAATGTTGGGCGGCGTGCCGGCGCCGATGAAGGACAGGGCCGCCTCGGTGATCATCGCCGAGGCGGCGATGAAGGTGCCCTGGACGAGAACCGGCGCCACCGTGTTCGGCAGGATGTGGCGCCAGAGGATCTGGAAGAAGCCGGTGCCCGAGGCGATCGCCGCCTCGACGAAGGGCTGCTCGCGCAAGGTGAGGACGACGCCGCGCACGAGGCGGGTCACGCGCGGCACCTCGGCGACGGTGATGGCGAAGATGACGTTGCCCATCGAGGCGCGCGACAGCGCCATCAAGGCGATGGCGAGCAGCACCGAGGGAATCGACATGAGCCCGTCCATGACGCGCATGAGGACGGCGTCGATCGGCCGCACGAAGCCCGTCACCATGCCGAGCGCGACGCCGACGACGGAGCTGAAGACGGCGACCGAGAGGCCGACGATGAGCGAGACGCGCGAGCCGTAGATGACGCGGCTGTAGACGTCGCGCCCCAGCATGTCGGTGCCGAACCAATAGGCGCCGGAAGGCGGCTTCAAGCGGTGAATCGGCGCCAGCGCCTGCGGATCGACCGTGCCGAGCCAGGGAGCGAAGATCGCCATCAGGATCATGAGCGCGAGGAGGACGGCGCCGGCGATCGCCGTCGGATGACGCCGCAGAAGGTCGTGCAGCCGGCCGCGCTGGGGGGCGGCGACGACCGGCGGGGCGGCGGCAAGGTCGGTCGGGGCGAAGGTCATGTCAGTACCGGATGCGCGGATCGAGGAAGGTGTAGCTGATGTCGACGGCGAGGTTCACCAGCACATAGGCCGCCGAGAACAGCAGGATGATGCCCTGAATGATGGGATAGTCGCGGCGGAGGATGGCATCGACGGTGAGGCGTCCGATGCCGGGAATGGCATAGACCGTCTCGGTGATGACGACGCCCGAGATGAGGAGCGCGATGCCGATGCCGATGATGGTGGCGATCGGCACGGCGGCGTTCTTGAGGGCGTGGCCGATCAGCACCTGCCCGGTCGCGAGCCCCTTCGCCTGAGCGGTGCGGACGTAATCCTGCGCCAGCACGTCGAGCATGCTGGCACGGGTGATGCGGGCGACGAGCGCAGCATAGAAGAGGCTGAGCGTGATCGTCGGCAGGACGAGGTGCTGCAGGAACGGCCCGAAGCCGTTGCGGATGCTCGAATAGCCCTGGACGGGGAGGAGGTCGAGGCCGATCGAGAAGCCGAAGATGAGGAGATAGGCCAAGACGAAGGTCGGCACCGAGAAGCCGAGCACGGCGAAAACCATGACGGCGCGGTCGATCCAGGTCCCGGCCTTCCAGGCGGCGATGACGCCGAGCGGGATGGCGACCGGGATGGTGACGAGGAGCGTCGAGATGGTGAGCGCCACGGTCGGCTCGACGCGCTGCTCGATCAGCGTCATGACCGGCAGGTTGGTGAAGATCGAGATGCCGAGATCGCCGTGGAGCAGGCGCCACACCCAGCCGCCGAACTGGATGAAGAAGGGCTGGTCGAGGCCGAGCTTCTGGCGGATGCGCATGATGTCGGCGACGGTCGCGGTGTCGCCGGCGATGATGGCGGCGGGGTCGCCGGGCGAGAGGTAGAGCAGCGAGAAGACGAAGAGCGCGACCACTCCCATGACCGGGATGGTGGCGAGGGTGCGGCGGACGATATAGGCGAACACGGCGGCTTGCTCACCCCCCGGCGTGCTTCTCGACGTTCCACAGGAAGACGACCGGCGCCGGGATGATCCCGGTGAGGCTCTTGCGATAGGCGGTGGGGATCAGGAACTGGCCCGTCGGCACGTAGGAGGCGATCTCGTAGGCGCGCTTCTGGATTTCGGCGGCGAGGCGCTTCTGCTCGGCGAGATCGGGGGCCTTGAACCATTCATCGCGCAGCTTCTCGATCTCATCGTCCTTCGGCCAGCCGAACCAGGCGCCGTCGCCATTGGCGCGGACCGGGAAGTTGACCGCCGGCGACAGGAGGTCGGGCGCGACGATCCAGGTGTGGAAGATGCTCCAGCCGCCCTTCTCGACCGGCGCCTTGCCGGCGCGCCGGGTGATGAGCGTCCCCCAGTCATTCGCCTGCAGCTCGACATTGAGCCCGGCATTCTTCAGGGCCTCGGCGGTGACGAGGGCCTGGTTGTGGACGATCGGCTGGTCGGTCGCCGAGATGAGGGCGATCTTCTCGCCCTTGTAGCCCGCTTCCTTGATGAGCTCCTTCGCCTTGGCGAGGTCGGGGCCTTTGAGGAGCTGCTCGCCGCCGGCGTCGGTGGCGAGCGGCGTGCCGCAGACGAACATCGCGACGCAGACGCGCCACAGCTTCTCGTCGCTGCCGGCGACGGCGCGCATATAGTCCTTCTGGTTGACGAGCGCCATCACGGCCTGCCGCATCTTGACGTTGTTGAAGGGCGGCTGCAGCGAGTTGAAGCGGAGGATGCCCTGGCTGCCCAGGGGGTCGACATTGGCGACGACGATGTCCTTGTTGGCGCGGAAGAGCGGCAGGAGGTCGGCGGGCGGCTGCTCGTACCAATCGGCTTCGCCGGCATTGAGGGCGGCGGCGGCGGTCGCGGCATCGGGAATGTAGAGCCATTCGACGCGGTCGACCTTGACGACCTTGCCGCCGGCGGCGAAGGAGGGCGGCTCCTGGCGCGGCACGTAATCGGTGTTCTTGACGAACACCGCCTTGTTGCCGGGGACCCACTCCTCGCGGACGAATTTGAACGGGCCCGAGCCGATCGATTCCGTGATCTGCGTGAAGGCGTCGGTCTTGGCGATGCGCTCCGGCATCATGAAGGGCGTGTTGCTCGACAGCTTGGCGAGGCCCTCGATGAGGAGCGGGAAGGGCGCCTTGAGCGCGATCGTGAAGCTCTCGCCCTCGGCGCTCATCTTGTCGACCGCTTCCATCAGCTTCTGGCCGAGCGCGTCGCGCTTGCCCCAGCGCGCGATCGAGGCGATGCAATCGGCGCCGGTGACGGGCGTGCCGTCATGCCATTTGAGGCCCGGCCGCAGCGTGAAGGTGTAGGTGAGCTTGTCCGGGCTCTCCGTCCATTTATCGACCATCTGCGGCTGCGGCTTCAGATCCTTGTCGACCGCGAAGAGCGTGTCGTAGATCATGTAGCCGTAGTTGCGGGTGATGTAGGCCGTCGTCCAGATCGGGTCGAGGCTGCGCAAATCGGCCTGGGCAATGAAGCGGATCGTCTTGTCGGCGGCTTGCGCCGCGGCGCCCGCGGAAACCAGCGCGACGGCCGCGAGGAAGAAGAGAATGGCCGCCAGCGGGCGGCCCGCCTTCGCACGGTGCTTCATCGATCCTCCCTTGCTTCGGGTTCGCTCCCGATTAGGTCACAAGGTACGCGATTTCTCGTGCCGGAAACAATGCGAAAGGCGCGCGGGCGCGGCGCGGGTCGCACGGCGCGCATCGCCGCGCCGCGCGGTGCCGCGGGCCGCGCGGGCCGCGCCGTCAGCGGCGGGCCCCCTTTCGCATCCTCGGATCTCCCGGGATCTCCCGGGATCTACTGAATGTAGTAGCCGAAGGTGGCGCGCATCTGCTTTTCGAGCTCGCGGTCCATATCGGCCATCATCGCCTTCGTCATGTCGTACCAGACCTGGTCGCGGGCGTTCGGCGTGATGCCCTCGGCGACGGATTGCGAACGCATCACCTGCGCCGTCGCGGTGCGCTCGGGAAAGCCGTGGTCGTTCAGAATATCGACGCTCATCTCGAGGACGCCGTCATAGCGCTCGGCCTGATCCTTGGTGAAGGCGCCGACGAGGCCCTGCGTCTTTGGCAGGTCCGTTTCGGTGACGCTCGCCTTGGTGATGCGCACCCGCGCGCGCCGGGTCGTGCCGGTCGCTTCGAGCCGGTCATGCACCCAATTCTCGGCGGCGCGCTGCGGCGGCACCGGGAAGAGATGCTCGACATCGGGGGCGCGGAAGGTCGGATGGAAATCGTTCTCGAGGTCGATCGCCGCGACATCGAGCCGCAGCTTCGGCTCCTGCGTGAAGCGGATATCGGGGAAGCTCGGCCGCGTCGCCGGCGTCTCGCAACCGGCGAGCAGGGCGAGAAGAGCGAAACCGACAATGGCGGTGCGCGGGAAGGAGCGGATCATTCGGGCCTCGAACTCGCGAATTGTCTCGGGTGGAAGGCGGCGAGACTGGCACGCGAGGTGCCGGCGTTCAAGGCGGAAGCGGGCGCGACAGGACGCAGGCGCAACGCTCAGGGAATTGTGGCCTATCCGGCTGGCCCCTTGTGCAGGGCCCGAGCAACAGCCGCGGCATCGCCAGCAATCGCCCGCATGTAGGACCTCGCTGGTTGGTCGGGCTCCTTGCGGCCCTGTTCCCAATCACGCAGCGTGCCGACCGGGATTTCATATCGCGCGGCAAATTCTTCCTGCGTGAGGCCTAGGGCACGGCGGATCGTCCTGATCCGGGGTACGCGTCGCGCCCTGGAAAGCTCCTCAGGCGCCATCGGCCGTGCAGCCGGGTCGGCCATCGCCGCCGCGTGGCTCTCGGCCTCTGTCCTCGGGGCGCAGCGGCGTCGCCGTCAAAGGCTGCTCCGTGCCGTCTTCAAGCGCTTTGACGAGCGTCCCGTCAGGGCGCGTTTTCGCGATAGTAGTGGTCTTGCTCATGGCGTTCTGAGCGCCGGGCCGAAATAATCCTAATGCGCTCGTCACGCTCGGTATACGTCACGTGAAGGAGGATATCTCCACCTTTAGCCGGCGCGGAGCGCCGCGATCTCGCCCATGGCGAAGGCATAGCGCGCGTTGCAGAATTCGCAGACGACCTCGACGCGGTCGTCGCCGGCGAGGAGGGCGCTCACATCCTCCGCGGGCATGGCGCGGAGGATCCGCTCGATGCGGTGCCGCGAGCAGCGGCAGCGCGGCTCCAGATCGTGCGGGGCGAAGACGCGCACGCCGTCCTCATGGAAGAGGCGGAACAAGAGCTCGTGCGGGTTCGTGCGCGCATCGAGAAGCTCGTCACTGCGCGTCGAGCTCATCAGGATGAGGGCGCGGCGCCAGCCATCGTCGCGCGTCTCGTCGATGATGCTGCCTTCCTCGGGCAGGCGCTGCAGCATGATGCCGCCGGCCCGCCAGGCGCCCGAGGGATCGCGGCCGACGGCGAGCTTGATGCCGGCGCGGATCTGCTCCGACTGGCGGAAATAGTGGTGCGCGCATTCGGCGAGGCTCGCGCCCTGCAGCTCGACGATGCCCTGATAGCGCTCGGTGTGCTCCCCCTGATCGACGGTGAAGGCGATGTAGCCGCCG
This sequence comes from Alphaproteobacteria bacterium, assembly GCA_021325525.1. Lineage (GTDB taxonomy): Bacteria > Pseudomonadota > Alphaproteobacteria > ATCC43930 > CGMCC-115725 > URHD0088. The sequence goes on along the minus strand of JAJPHB010000070.1, from coordinate 26,753 downwards.
CCGAGGAGGCGCGGCACCGAGCCCGCCACCGGCGGGCCTCCCGCCGCCGCGGCGGCGAGGGCGTGCTCCAGCTTCTCCGCGTCGAACTGCGCATAGCCGCGCACCGCGCCCGCCGTCGTCACATCGACGACGATGAGGCGGATGGGGCCGTCGCCCTTGGTCTGGAGCGTGAAGATGCCGTCGTATTTGAGGGCGCCGGCGAGGATGGTGGCGAGCGCGATGGCCTCGCCCAGCATGCCCGCCACGGGCTCGGGATAGGCATGCTGCGCCACGATGGTGTCGACGAGCGCCCCCAGGCGGACGAGGCGGCCGCGCAGGGCGGAGGCCTCGACTTGGAAGGGCTGGACGAGATCGTCGAGAAGAGCGGTGGTCACGATGGGACTCCCGGGCGGCGGAACGCGCCGATGCCGGAGGTCCTCAGCCGAGGCACCAGGCGAGGATGCCCTTCTGAGCGTGGAGGCGGTTCTCCGCCTCGTCCCAGACCACCGATTGCGGCCCGTCGATCACCCCGGCGCTTACCTCCTCGCCGCGCTTGGCAGGCAGGCAGTGCATGAAGATGGCGTCGGGCTTCGCCGCGGCCATCAGCCGCTCGTCGACGCGGTAAGGTGCCAGCATGTTGTGACGGTTGACGCTGGCTTCAACCCCCATCGAGACCCAGGTGTCGGTGACGACGCAATCGGCGCCTTCGACGGCTTTCTCCGGCACGGCGGTGACGCTGACGCGGCCGCCGGCGCGGCGCGCCCAGTCGAGGAGATGCGCCGGCGGCCGCAGCTCGTCCGGGCAGGCGATGCGCAGGTCGAAATCGAAGCGCACGGCGGCATGCACCCAGCTCGCCGCGACGTTGTTGCCGTCGCCGCTCCAGGCGACGATCTTGCCGGCGGCGTTGCCCTTGTGCTCCTCCAGCGTCATGACATCGGCCATGAGCTGGCAGGGATGCGAGGTGTCGGTGAGGCCGTTGATGACCGGCACGCTGGCGTAGCGCGCCATCTCCTCGAGCTTTGCCGCCTGGGTCGTGCGGATCATGATGGCATCGACATAGCGCGAGAGAACCCGCGCCGTATCGGCGACGGTCTCGCCACGCCCCAATTGGCTCGCCGCCGCGTCGAGGATGATGACCTCGCCGCCCAATTGCCGCATCGCCACCTCGAAGGAGACGCGCGTCCGCGTCGAGGGCTTCTCGAAGATCATCGCCAGCGTCTTGCCGGCGAGGATGCGGTCGCCCGCCTTGCCGCGCCGCTTGTAGGCGACCCCCATGTCGAGGATGCGCCGCAGCTCCTTGGCGTCGATCCGGTCGAGGTCGAGGAAGTGCCGCGGCGCGGGCCCTGCCGCGCTGCTCTTCCGCAGCGGCTTCGACGCGCTCATTGCGGATAGCTCGCGGCGACGCGGTCGAGGATGCCCATCGCCTCCTCGACATGGCGCTCGTCGATGATGAGCGGCGGCAGCAGGCGGATGACGTTCTCGCCCGCGGCGACGGTGAGAAGGCCCTCGGCCATCAGCTTGTCGATCACCTCGCTATTGGGGACGACGCAGCGCAAGCCGAGCAGCAGCCCGGCGCCGCGCAGCTCGGCGAAGACCTTCGGGTAACGGGCGACGAGCGTCTCGAGCCGCCCCCAGAGAAGCCGCGCGATGCGGTCCACCTTGGGCAGAAAGCCGTCCGCCAGCACGACGTCGAGCACGGCGTTGCCGACCGCCATGGCGAGCGGATTGCCGCCGAAGGTCGAGCCGTGCGAGCCGGTCGTCATGACGGCGGCGGCGCGCTCGGTGGCAAGGCAGGCGCCCACCGGAAAGCCGCCGCCCAGCCCCTTCGCCACCGTCATGACATCGGGCGCGACGCCGGCCCATTCATGGGCGAAGAGCTTGCCCGAACGCCCCATCCCGCACTGCACCTCGTCGAAGACGAGGAGCAGCCCGAACTCGTCGGCGACGGCGCGCAGGCCGCGCAGATAGTCGAGCGAGGCGGCGCGGATGCCGCCTTCGCCCTGAATCGGCTCGACGAGGATCGCCGCCGTCTCCTTGGTGATGGCGGCGCGCAGCTCGTTCAGATTGCCGAAGGCGACATGGTCGAAGCCTTCGACGTCGGGGGCGTAGCCTTTGAGGTATTTGGGGTTGCCGGCGGCGGCGAGGGTCGCCAGGGTGCGGCCGTGGAAGGAGCCGGTGCAGGCGATGACGCGGTAGCGCTCGGGATGGCCGCTCTCGTCATGATAGCGGCGCACGATCTTCAAGGCGCATTCGACCGCCTCGGCGCCGGAATTGCCGAAGAAGACCGTATCGGCGAAGGTGTTGGCGACGAGGCGCTCGGCGAGGCGCTTCTGCGCCGGGATCTCGAAAAGGTTGGAGCAGTGCCAAAGCTTCTGCCCCTGCTCGATGAGCGCCTCGACGAGATGCGGATGGGCGTGGCCGAGGACGGTCACGGCGATGCCGCTGGCGAAATCGAGGTATTTCCGGCCATCGGCGGTGAAGAGATAGGCGCCCTCGCCCTTATCGAAAGCGAGATCGAACCGACCATAGGTCGGCATCACTGCTGGAATCACGAGTCTCTCCTGCGGCAGAACGATCGGTGAGCGATACGGTGGCGCGGCCTAGCGTCGTCGTCGCAACGGCGCTGCTGCCCGCTCTCCCTTCGTCACCCGGCCCGCGGGGCCCGTTCTGGCGGCCATATCGAGGCTCCCAACGCGCCGAGCTCGCCCGACAACGGCGATCTGGCGCGGAAAGCGCGGGAGTATGTAGGGGCGAAACCTGCCTGTCAACGCGCGCTTTCCGGTTGGCGGCGGCGGCAATCCGCTGTTCAGGCATGGCCCGCCCGTTATATTTTGCGCGGCGGCATCGCCGGATCCGGCTCCTCTTACAGCAGCGCCACCCCTTCAGAATCCACGCGCCATGCAGATTTACCGCCATGCGACATCGCTGCCGGAGAAGGCGCGCGGCGCCGTCGTCGCCATCGGCAATTTCGACGGCGTCCATCGCGGCCATCAAGCGGTGATCGCGGCGGCGGGCCGCCTTGCAAGCTCGCTCGGCGCGCCACAGGCGGTGCTGAGCTTCGAGCCGCACCCGCGCAGCGTCTTTCAGCCCGCGGCGCCGCCGTTCCGCCTCACCCCGTTCCGCGCCAAGGTAGAGCTGCTGCGGCGCAGCGGCGTCGATCTCCTCTACGTGCTGCGCTTCGATCACGGCTTCGCCGCGCGCAGCGCCGAAAGCTTCGTCCGCGACATCCTGCATGGCGGGCTCGGCATCCGCCATGCCGTGGTCGGCTATGATTTCGTCTTCGGCAACCGCCGGCGCGGCACGGCGGCGCTGCTGACCGAGATGGGGCGCGCGCTCGGCTTCGGCGTCACCGTTCTCGACCCGGTGCAGGCGGGCGAGGAGATCTATTCCTCGACGCGCATCCGCCATCTCCTCGAGGGCGGCGAGCCGCGGCGGGCGGCGGCTCTCCTCGGCCGGTTCTGGGAAATCGACGGCCGCGTCGAGCAGGGCGACCGGCGCGGCCGCACCATCGGCTTTCCCACCGCCAATCTGCAGCTCGACGGCTATTTGCGGCCGGCGGCCGGCGTCTATGCCGTGCGCGCCGCGCTCGGGCGCGACGGCGCTTGGCGCGATGCCGTGGCGAATTTCGGCATGCGCCCGACGGTGGGCGGCGCGGCGCTTCGCTTCGAAGTGCATATCTTCGATTTCGCCGGCGAGCTCTATGGGCGGCATCTGCGCGTCGCCCTCGTCGATTATCTGCGGCCCGAGCGGAAATTCGCCGGCCTCGACGCGCTCAAGGCGCAGATCGCGGCCGATTGCGAGATGGCGCGCGAGCGTCTGCGCGCGTCCGGGCCGGCGCCGTCAATTAACGGAATATAAAAGGGAAATTTGGATCACTTGGAACCTCGCGCCGACGCAAGTCGCGTGGCGGCGAGGCTTGGGCGGGGCAAGGGAATTTGCCTTGCGGAAAGGTGATCGTCAGGGATGTCGCAGCAATCGCAGGCCGCCGAGCGGCGGCTCGTCCTTCGGGTTCTGGCCCGCTGGCAGGAATTGTGCGGCGAGCGGGCTTTCCCGCCGCGCGAATCCTTGGCTCCCGCCCTCCTCGAAGGGGATTGGGAGCATTGCTTCTGCCTCGTTCTCGACGATCCGCACAATCCGCGCTTCGACTATGTCGGCACCGCGCTGGCGGTGCCGGGTTGGAGCTGGTCGCGGCAGAGCCGGGTGGCGGATTGCCCGGACCGCACTCTCTTGAAGGCGGCGACCGGCTTCGTCCCGCGGGTCCTCGCCAAGCGCATCCCGATCTGCGTCGGCGACCGGGCGATGCATCTGGAGCGCCCCATCATGTTCCGGGCGATCCTGCTGCCGCTCTCCGATGACGGCGAGCGGATCGAGGCGCTCTTCGGGGCGGCCAATTGCCGCGAAATCGCGGCGGAAGACGGCTGATCCGCCATGATGGTGTTCGAGGTCCAGCGCAATGTCGGCGGGCAGTGGCGCTCCTACGCCTTGTTCGACGAGAAGACGCTCGCCGTCGACGCGGCCAAGGACGTCATGAAGCAGAAGCGGCCGCCGGCCGCCGTCCGCGTCGTGCAGGACAGCGGCGACGGGTCGCCGCCGCGCACCATTTTCCGCCAGGCTTCGGTCGACGGCCATAACGAGCAGGCCCACCGCCAGCGCCTCGAACTCGAGCGCGAGGTCGAGGCGATGCGGGTCCAGCGCAAGCAGGAGCGGCTGCGCGCCCGGGCCCTCGCCGGGGCGGCGCGGGCCCGGGCCGAGGCGCGGCGTCAATGGGTTTTCCTGCTGCTGCGCGTCCTCCTCGTCCTCTCGGGCGCGCTCGGCGCGCTTGGTTTTGTCCGCTACGAGCTGATCGGGTAGTATCCTCGTCGGGACTTTCGCTTGCCGAGGGGGCGGCCCAATGCCGACCGAATTGCGACGGATCGTCTTCAGCAACGAGGAGTTGCGGCAGGCCCTCAACACGCAGCGCATCGAGGGCCGCCTCGTCATACCCTTCGGGCAGATCCAGTCGGCGAGCTTCATGGAGAAGACGCGTGGCGACGTTCTCTTGAAGATTTACGACAACAACGCCGACAAGCACCACGAGGTGGTGCTCGGCAACACCTTCGTCGCGGCCGCGCTGATGAGCTACTGCATCGCGGCGCGCATCCCGCTGCCGCGCAACGCCAAGAAGTCGATCTCGATTTCCGGCGACAACGTCGCCCTCGATCTGCGCACCGAGGCGAAAGCGGGCGAGTGAAGTCGCTTCCTTGGCCCCTGCTTGCGCTCTTCTTGCGCACGCCGGATTGACGGCCGGCGGCGGGTTTCCTATGGTCGCCGCCATGCGAATGGCTCTTCTCCGGCTCTCGCGAATTAGCCGCCCGGTCCTCGCAGCGTAGGACCGGGGAGAGCGTCTTCGCGTCCGTCGCGGCAAGCGTCGCGCCCAAGCGGCAGAGCCGCCGCCGGACGATTATCAGCCCGACCGAAAAGCCCGATAAAAGGCGAGCCATGAGCACCGATTACCGTCGTACCGTCTTCCTGCCCGAGACCGCCTTTCCGATGCGCGGCGACTTGCCGAAGCGCGAGCCGCTTCTCCTCGAGCGCTGGCGGAAGATCGGGCTGTGGCGGCAGCTTCGCGAGGCTTCGCAGGGGCGGGAGAAGTTCATCCTCCATGACGGCCCGCCCTATGCCAACGGCAACCTTCATATCGGTCACGCCCTCAACAAGATCCTGAAGGACGTCGTCAACCGCTCGCGGCAGATGCTGGGCTACGACGCCAATTACGTGCCCGGCTGGGACTGCCACGGCCTGCCGATCGAGTGGAAGATCGAGGAGAAATACCGCGCCGCCAAGAAATCGAAGGACGAGGTGCCGATCGCGCTCTTCCGCAAGGAATGCCGCGATTTCGCCGAGCATTGGATCGGCGTGCAGCGCGAGGAGTTCGAGCGGCTCGGCGTCGCCGGCGACTGGCAGCACCCCTACACGACCATGGCCTATGCCGCCGAGGCGCAGATCGTCCGCGAGCTCGGCAAGTTCCTGATGAATGGCGGCCTCTTCCAGGGGGCGAAGCCCGTCATGTGGTCGGTCGTCGAGAAGACGGCGCTCGCCGAGGCCGAGATCGAGTATCACGACCACACCTCGACGACGGTGTGGGCGCGCTTTCCCGTCGTAAAGGCCTCGGACCCGGCGCTGGCCGGCGCGAGCATTGTCATCTGGACGACGACGCCCTGGACCTTGCCCGGCAACCGCGCGATCGCCTTCGGCCCCGATTTCGATTACCTCGTCGTCCGCGTGGCCTCGGCGCGGGAGGGCAGCCTCGCGCGCCCGGGCGAGCGCCTCGTCGTCGCCAAGGCGTTGCTCGAAAAGCTCGAAGCGGCCGCTGGGTTCACCGCGGCCGGCGAAGGGGTCGCCCGCAAAGGCGCTGACCTCGCCGGCTCCGTCGCCCGCCATCCGCTCGCCGGGCAAGGCTACGACTTCCCCGTGCCGCTGCTTCCCGGCGCCTTCGTCAGCGAGGAGGAAGGCACCGGCTTCGTCCATATCGCGCCCGGCCATGGCGAGGACGATTTCGAGCTCGGCCGCGCCCACGGCATCGAGGTGCCGCAGACAGTGGGTCCCGACGGCGCCTATTACGACCATGTGCCGCTCTTCGCCGGCAAGGTGGTCTATTGGCCGAACGGCAAGACCGGCAACGCCAACGCCGCCGTCATCGCCGCGCTCGAAACGGCGGGCGGCCTCCTCGCGCAGGGCAAGCTCGTCCATTCCTATCCGCATTCCTGGCGCTCGAAGGCGCCCCTCATCTTCCGCAACACGCCGCAATGGTTCATCTCGATGCAGGCGAACGAGCTGCGCGGCAAGGCCCTGGCGGCGATCGAGGCGACGCGCTGGATCCCGCCCCAGGGCAAGAACCGCCTGCGTTCGATGATCGAGACGCGGCCCGATTGGTGCATCTCGCGCCAGCGCGCCTGGGGCGTGCCGATCGCCGTCTTCGTCGACAAGCGGACGCGCGAGCCGCTGCGCGATGCCGAGGTCGTCGAGCGCGTCGCCGCCGCCGTGGAGAAGCACGGCGCCGACATCTGGTTCGCCGCCGACGCGCAGGAGTTCCTCGGCAACGCCTACAAGGCCGAGGATTACGAGCGCGTCACCGACATTCTCGATGTCTGGTTCGAATCGGGGTCGAGCCACAGCTTCGTGCTGGAACAGCGGCCCGATCTCAAATGGCCGGCCTCGCTCTATCTCGAAGGCTCCGACCAGCATCGCGGTTGGTTCCATTCCTCGCTGCTCGAATCCTGCGGGACGCGCGGGCGCGCGCCTTACGAGGCCGTGCTGACCCACGGCTTCGTTCTCGACGAGCAGGGCCGCAAGATGTCGAAATCGCTCGGCAACATCGTCTCGCCGCAGGAGGTGGTCGGGCAGAGCGGCGCCGACATCCTGCGCCTCTGGGTCGTGGCGTCGGATTATTCCGAGGATTTGCGCATCGGACCCGAGATCCTGAAATACCAGGCGGATATGTACCGCCGGCTGCGCAACACGCTGCGCTATCTCCTCGGCAACCTCTCGGGATTCCGCGCCGAGGAGGTGGTGGCGCCGGCCGAGATGCCGGAGCTGGAGCGCTGGGTGCTCCACCGCCTCGCCGAGCTCGACGGCATCGTCCGCGACGGGGTGGCGAACTACGATTTCCACGGCATGTTCACGGCGCTTCACCATCTCTGCGCCGTCGATCTCTCGGCCTTCTATTTCGACGTGCGCAAGGATTCGCTCTATTGCGACCGCCCCGACGCGCCCGTCCGCCGCGCGGCGCGCACGGTGCTCGACCGCCTCTTCGATTGCCTCGCGCGCTGGCTTGCGCCGGTGCTGTGCTTCACCGCCGAGGAGGCGTGGCTGGCGCGGCACGGCGAGGGCGCGGCGACCAGCGTCCACCTGCAGCTCTTCCCGCAGGTGCCAACCGCATGGCGCGACCCGGCGCTCGGCGAGAAATGGGGCAAGATCCGCGATCTGCGCCGCGTCGTCACCGGCGCCATCGAACTGGAGCGGGCGGCCAAGCGCCTGGGCTCCAGCCTCCAGGCCGATGCCGAGGTCTTTGCCGAGCCGGGCTATCTTGCCGCCCTCGCCGGCATCGACCTTGCCGAGATCTGCATCACCTCCTCCGGCACGCTCAGCCCCGCGGCGCCGCCCGCCGATGCCTTCACCTTGCCGGAGGTGCCGGGCGTCGGCGTCCGCATCCGGACGGCCGCCGGCGAGAAGTGCCAGCGCTGCTGGAAGGTCCTGCCGGAGGTCGGCGCCGATCACCCCGATTTGTGCCGCCGCTGCGCCGATGCCGTGGCCGCCGCGGGCGTCGCCGCCGATGTCTAGGGCGCAGCCGCCGCAGCGCCTTGCGGCGGGGCTCGTCGTCGCCGCTCTCGTCGTCGCTCTCGACCAGGCGAGCAAATGGTGGATCGTGCGCGCGATGGACGGGCTCGCCGCCATCCGCCTTGCCGATTTCTTCAACCTCGTCCTCGTGCGCAACCGCGGCGTCAGCTTCGGCATGTTCAACAACGGCGGAGCGCCGGGCGGCGGCCTCGTCTTTTCCGTGCTCGCCGCCGCCATCGTCGTGGCGCTGCTCGTCTGGCTCTGGCGCAGCGCCGAGGGGTGGATAGTTCCGGCGATCGGCCTCGTCGTCGGCGGGGCGATCGGCAACGTCATCGATCGCCTGCGCCTCGGCGCCGTCGTCGATTTTCTCGACTTCCACCTCGGCGCTTGGCACTGGCCGGCCTTCAACGTCGCCGATTCCGCGATCTGCATCGGCGTCGCCCTGATGCTCATTGACGGCTTGCTCCGCCGGCGCGAAGCGGCTAATTAATCGGGTGTAGGGGAGGACTCGGTGTCTATCTCGCGCTGCCTCGTCTTTGCCGCCGCGGTCGCGATCATGGCCTCGCTCGGCGCGTGCAGCGGCGTCAAGAAATCCCTCGGGATCGAGAAAACGCCGCCCGACGAGTTCACCGTGGTGGCGCGCGCGCCGCTCGAACTGCCGCCCGACTACACCCTGCGGCCGCCGCGCGCCGGCGCGCTTCGGCCGCAGGACCAGACGCCGACGGCGCAGGCGCGCAGCACGGTCTTCAAGGTCGAGGACAAGGCGGGCCCCGCGGTAGCGCCGCACGGGGCGCAGAGCGCCGGCGAGGCGGCGCTGCTGAAAGAGGCGGGGGCCGACAATGTCGATCCCAATATCCGCCGCATCGTCAATCAGGAAAATACCCGCTACCTCGAAGCCGACCGCAGCTTCATCGACAGCCTCATCTTCTGGCACAAGCAGCCCGAGCCCGGGATCGTCGTCGATCCGACCAAGGAGGCAGAGCGCCTGCGGCAGAATGCGGCGCTCGGCAAGCCGGTCACCGAGGGCGAGACGCCGATCATCGAGCGCAAGAAGAAGGCGCTCCTCGAGGGCATTTTCCCGCTCTTCTGATCCGCGCGGCAGCGGCCCGGCGCCGGGCTGCCCGCGCGGGCGATCTCGAACGAGACCCTATGGTCTAGGGAGCAATCCGATGCTGGCAGGGTTCTGGCGCCGCGCGCCCATTCCTGCGCTGATCATCCTCGCGGCCCTTCTGCCCGCGCGGCCGGCGCCGGCGCAGGATGCGGCCGCGATGCGCTTCGGCGCCCAGGGCTTCACCCTCGAAAACGGCATGCAAGTCGTGGTCATCCCGAACCATCGCGTACCGGCGGTGACGCAGATGGTCTGGTACAAGGTGGGGGCCGCCGACGAGCCGCGCGGCAAGTCGGGCATCGCCCATTTCCTCGAACATCTGATGTTCAAGGGCACGAAGGCGGTGGGGCCCGGCATGTTCTCGCAGATCGTCGCGAAGAACGGCGGGCGCGACAACGCCTTCACCAGCGAGGACTACACGGTCTTCCACCAGACCGTCGCCGCCGACCGCCTCGAGCTCGTCATGAAGCTCGAAGCCGACCGGATGAACGGGCTCGTCCTCGAGGATGCCGTGGTCCTGCCGGAGCGGCAAGTCATCCTCGAGGAGCGCCGCTCGCGCATCGACAACAGCCCGGCGGCGCTCCTCAACGAGCAAGTGCGCACCGCCATCTACCTCCACCACCCCTACCGCAACCCGACGATCGGCTGGGAGAGCGAGATGGCGCAGCTTTCGACCGCCGACGCGCTCGCCTTCTACCGCACCTGGTACCACCCCAACAATGCCGTGCTCGTGGTCTCGGGCGACGTCACCGTCGACGAGGTGCGCCGCCTCGCCGAGAAATACTACGGGCCCATCCCGGCGCAGCCGGTGCCGCCGCGCCTCAGGGTCAAGGAGCCGCCGCGCGTCGCCGCGGCGCGGCTCGAATTCCGCAGCCCCGAGGTGGCGCAGGCGAACTGGACGCGCTCCTACCTGGCGCCGAGCTATACGGGCGGCGAGACGAAATACGCCTACCCGCTGCAGGTGCTGGCCGAGATCGTCGGCGGCGGCGCCACCTCGCGGCTCTACCGCGCGCTCGTCGTCGAGCAGAAGCTCGCCCTCGCCGCCGGCGCCTTCTACGATCCGGGACCGCTCGACCTGTCGACCTTCGGCTTCTATGCGACGCCGCGCGCCGGCGTCGAGATGGCGCAGCTCGAAGCCGCCATCGCGGCGCAGATCAAGACGCTGCTCGAAAAGGGGGTGACGCCGGAAGAGGTGGCGCGGGCGACGGCGCGGATGCAGGCCGAAGAGGTCTATTCCCGCGACAGCCTCGCCGGCCCCGCCAGAATCTTCGGCGCGGCGCTCGCCGTCGGCCGCACCATCGATGATGTCGAGGCGTGGCCGGCGCGCATCGGCAAGGTGACGGCCGAGGAGGTGAACGCCGCGGCGCGTTACGTCATCAAGGACGCCGACGCGGTCACGGGCGTTCTGCTGCCCGCGAACCCGGCGGCCATGGCGGAGGCGCCGGCGCCGGCGCGCCATCCGGCGGGGCAGGTCCCGGCCGGGAGCGCCATCCAATGAGCGCCGCGCGCATCGCGCCGCCCGCCCCGCGGCTGCTGCTCGGGCTCGTCCTCTGCCTCGGCCTCGCCGTCTCGCCCGCCGCCCGCGCCTTCACCATCGAGCGCGTGCGCAGCCCCGGCGGAATCGAGGCGTGGCTCGTCGAGGATCATTCCCTGCCGATCGTCACGCTCGAATTCTCCTTCCGCGGCGGCGCCGCCACCGAGCCCAAGGAGAAGCTCGGCCTCGCGCGCATGACGACGGCGCTGCTCGACGAGGGGGCGGGACGGCTCGACAGCGGCGCCTACCAGGCGCGTCTCGAAGACCTCGCGAGCTCGGTCGCCTTCGGCGCCTCCCAGGATTACGTGACGGGCTCGCTGCGCACCGTGACGAAGAACGTCGATGCCGCCTTCGACCTGCTGCGCCTCGCCCTGACGGAGCCGCGCTTCGATGCGGAGCCGCTCGCGCGCATCCGCGCCGATCTCATCGCCGAGGTCGCGCAGCGGGCCGAGAATCCCAACGCCGTCGCCAACCGCGTCTGGTGGCGCAACGCCTTCGACGGCCATCCCTATGCGCGCCCGACCGACGGCACTGCCGCCACCCTCGCCGCGATCACGGTCGCGGATCTGAAGCGCTTTGCCCATGACCGCTTCGCCCGCGACGCGCTCACCATCGGCGTCGTCGGCGACGTCGCGCCCGAGGCGCTGGCGAGTCTCCTCGACAAGACCTTCGGCCCGCTCCCGGCAGAGGCGGCGCCGGCGCCGGTCGCGCCCGCGACGGCGCAGGATGCCGGCGCGCTCCTCCTCGTCAAGAAGCCGATCCCGCAAAGCGTCGCCACCTTCGGCGAGCCCGGCATCAAGCGCGACGATCCGGATTGGTACGCGGCCTATCTCGACAATTACATCCTCGGCGGCGGCGGCTTCTCCTCGCGCCTCATGGAGGAGGTGCGCGTCAAGCGCGGGCTTGCCTATGGCGTCTACACCTATCTCGTGCCGCTGCGCGAGAGCGGCGTCATCCTGGGCGGCGTCGCGACGCGCAATGACGCGGTGGCGCAGTCGATCGACATCATCCGCGAGGAATGGCGGCGCATGCATGACGACGGGCCGACGGCGGAAGAGCTCGCCAACGCCAAGACCTACCTCACCGGCTCCTTCCCGCTGCAATTCGATTCGACCGGGCGCATCGCGGGAACCCTGGTGCAGATGCAGGAGGACAAGCTCGGCATCGATTTCCTCGACAAGCGCAACGCCCTCATCGACGCGGTGACGCTCGAGGACGCAAAGCGCGTCGCCAAGCGCCTCTTCGATCCGGCGCAGCTCGGCTTCGCGGTGGTCGGCACGCCGACCAACCTCAAGCCGACCCGCGAGGTGACCGCCAGCGGCAGTTGACGCCTGCTGTCGCCGCCGGCCGGCGCCGACGCGCCGAGCGTGGCGGATACAAGATGCTTCGATTGCGTTGGATCAACGCGCTCCGGCGAGATTCAGAGGACCTTGCGACCATCACCTCGGCAAAAGCGACCGTCCGATGGCATTTCGCGATCTCCTCGTCGTCGATTCATCGCGCTCCAGCATTGGCCGGATCGAGCTGGCGGGAGAGGGACATCTGCAGCATCGATGACCGCAAGCGTAGGTTGAACTACACTCGAACTGGTGACATTAACGGGTCATGGAGTCGTGAATGGCGGGGCAGTGGCGTTCGGCGAGCGTCTTCCTCGCGCTGGTATCTGCGCTCTCGCGAGCTGCACAACGGGCACCGACAAGGCGGCGAGCACCACAAGGAGTATCGACAGCCCGACGAGCAGCGCGACCTCCGCCGAGTCTATTCCTACAGATCCACCCGGTTTCACCGCTTATGTCGCGCAACGGCTCGCGGCGGCGATGTCGGGCGCCACGGTGACCGTGAAGGAGCCTTTGACCCTGGAGCTCGCGGCAGGGAAGGGCGGTGGACACGCGGTCGCGAGCCTCGATCGCATCTGGCGATTCTGTGCCGCCAACCGCGCGCGATGTCCGAATGCGGTTCAGGGATATGTTGCGAACACCTCGAGCGCTCTAGAGGAATCGGCGCTTCCGATCGATCGCACCAAGTTTCTGCCGGTCGTGCGGCCCTCCGCCTATATCGCGCAATTGGACCAAGACGTCGCTGCCAATCCCGCGGCGCAACCGGTCGCCCGACCGCTTGCCGGCGATCTCTCCTTGGCAATCGTCCGCGACGAGCCGCGCAAGCTGCGCTTCCTCAATGCGCGCGATCTCGAGGATCTCGCGCTGACCCCAGACGGGGTGATGGCGCTGGCAATGCGCAATATCACGGCGGCCTTGCGCCCGATGGACGCGGTCGCTCACGACGCGCCGGGACAGGCTTTCTTCTATATCGAGGGAGACGATTACGAATCGAGCCGAATTCTTCTGCATGAGGAATGGGCCCAGGTCGCGAAGAGGATGGGGGGCGAGCTCCTCCTCGCCGTGCCGGGAAGCCGTCTCGTGATCTACGGTGACGCGCGGCGCCCCGGAATGCCGCAGGCGATGGCGAGCTTCGTGCGGGATGCGGTAAAGCGTTCGGAACGGCCGATCTCGGCCACTCTCTTCAAATGGACGCCGGAGGGCTGGGAGCCGCTGCCTCCCTGGTGAGAGCGAAGGCGGCGCGCTCCGTCGTTTCGCCGGGGGCGTGCCGTGGACGCTCCTTGGCGCGCCGACGGCTTGGCGGCGGCGCCGCGGGCGGGCACAATCGCCGGCATGACCATCCGCCAGCTGCCGCCGACCCTCGTCGACCGCATCGCCGCCGGCGAGGTCATCGAGCGGCCCGCGGCGGCGGTGAAGGAGCTGGTCGAGAACGCCATCGACGCCGGCGCCTCGCGCATCGAGGTGGTGCTGCGCGAGGGCGGGCTCGCCCTCATCGCCGTCAGCGACGACGGCTCGGGCATGAGCGCCGAGGAGCTCGCTCTCGCCGTCGAGCGCCATTGCACCTCGAAGCTGCCCGAGGACGATCTCCTCCGCATCCGCAGCCTCGGCTTCCGCGGCGAGGCGCTGCCGTCGATCGGCGCCGTCAGCCGCCTAACCGTAACGACGCGCCGGCGCGGCGACGAGGCGGCGTCGATGCTGCGCGTCGAAGGCGGCGCCAAGGGGCGCGTCCAGCCGGCGGCGCATCCGCCCGGCACGCGCGTCGAGGTACGCGACCTCTTCTTCGCGACGCCGGCGCGCCTCAAATTCCTGAAGACGCCGCGCACCGAGCGCGACCAGGCGCTCGATGCCGTGCAGCGCCTCGCCATGGCCTATCCCGCCATCGCCTTCACGGTGACGGGCGATGAGGAGCGCGTCCTGCTGCGCCTGCCCGCCGCCGCGCCCGACCTGCTGGGCGGCGAGCCGGCCGGACGGCGGCAGCGCCTCGCCGCCATTCTCGGCCGCGACTTCGCCGAGAACGCCGTGGCCATCTCGTCCGTGCGCGAGGAGCTGCGGCTCACCGGCCTTGCCGGGTTGCCGACGCTCAACCGGGCGACGGCGCAGCAGCAATATCTCTTCGTCAATGGCCGGCCGGTGCGCGACAAGCTGCTGGCGGGAGCGGTGCGCGGCGCCTATCAGGATTTCCTCGCACGCGACCGCCATCCGATGGTCGCGCTCTTCCTCGACTGCCCGGAGACCGAGGTCGACGTCAACGTCCATCCGGCGAAGGCGGAGGTGCGCTTCCGCGATGCGGCGCGCGTGCGGGGGCTCATCGTCGCCTCGTTGCGGAACGCGCTGGCGGAAGCGGGCCATCGCGCCGCGACGACGGTTGCTGGGGCCGCCCTCGGCAGCTTCCGCCCGGGCGGCGGACTCGCGCCGCACCGCGGCGGCTTTGCCTATTCCGGACCTTCGCCCTCCCTGCCGAGCGGCCTCGCCGAGGCGGCCGCTTCCTTCTACGAGCCGCAGCCGGGCTTCGCCGCGATCGCCGCGGCGGCGCCCGCGGCGGCGCCGGATCCGAACGCTGCGGCCGCCGACGCGCGGCAGCGGTTCCCGCTCGGCGCGGCGCGCGCGCAGCTCCACGGCACCTATATCGTGGCGCAGACGGAGGACGGCATCGTCATCGTCGACCAGCACGCGGCGCATGAGCGCCTCGTCTACGAGCGGATGAAGGCGCGCCTCGCCGCCGGCGGCGTTGCCCGCCAGATGCTGCTCCTGCCCGAGATCGTCGAGCTCGAGGAGCCGGCGGCGGCGCGCCTCGCCGCGCGCGCCGAGGAGCTGGCCGAGCTGGGGCTCGTCCTCGAACGCTTCGGTCCCGGCGCCGTCATCGTGCGGGAAATGCCGGCCCTCCTCGGCGAGAGCGACGTTTCGGGGCTCGTCCGCGACCTCGCCGACGAGCTCGCCGAGTTCGGCGAGGCGCTCGCCCTGAAGGAGCGGCTCGAAGAGATCTGCGGGACGCTCGCCTGCCATGGCAGCGTGCGCGCCGGGCGCCGCCTCAACGAAGCCGAGATGAACGCGCTCTTGCGCGAGATGGAGGCGACGCCGCATTCGGGCCAGTGCAATCACGGCCGTCCGACCTATGTCGAGCTGAAGCTCGGCGATATCGAGCGCCTCTTCGGGCGGCGATGACGCCATCGGGCCTTCTGCGGCGCCTCGCGGCGACCGCCTTCATGGGGGTGCTTCTCGGCGCGGTGCCGCCGCTGCCGGGCTCGGCCCCGCAGGCGCAGCTCGCGGCGCCGCAGCCGGCGGAGCCCTACCTCACCGCCCACGCGCTCCGCCACATCATGACGCGCCACGGCCCCGCCAGCACCGCGTCAGATGCCAGCCATTACGCACCCGGCACGACCGCCGCGACGATCCGCGGAATGATCGCCGAAGCCATTCGCGAGGGTCATCCCCGGCCCGACACCAACGGCCGCTCCGGCACGCTCTACGATTACACCTTCCCGCGCCCTATCGGGACGACGATTGACGGCCGTCCCGCCCGTCAGCTCCGCGTCGTCGTCGCTCCCGACGGCGCCGTCATCACGGCCTATCCGCGGTGAGGCGATGGGGGACGCGGCAGGCGAAAGGCTCCTCAGCCCGTCTTCTCGGTCGTCGGATCGATCATCTTGCGGATCTCCGTGATCTTCGTCGCCGGAAAGCCGCTGATCTCGGCGTGCTTGCGGATGACGCGCTCGTCTGCGGCGAGGTAGACGCAGAAGGTCTTGTCGTCGGCGACGTAGCTCTCGACCCACTGGATGTCCGGCCCGATCTGGCGCAGCGCGTCGTTGGATTTCGCCGCCGCGGCGCGAAGCTGCTCGCGCTCCAAGGTGCCGACCTTCGGGATGTCGCGTTCGATGATGAACTTGCGCAGGGCCATCTCTCTTCTCCTCGGGTCGCCTGGATGGAGCGAAACGGGGCCAGATTAGGGCTGCGCGCGGCGCCGGGTTGTGAAGCGCCTCACACGCGATGGCGCGGAGGCGAGGTGGAATGGCGCCGGACGATAGGAGGCCCGGCCGAGCGGCCGGCCTCGCCGAGGCGCTTGCGTGACGCGGCCGCCGCGGCGGCGGGCAGCTTTCGGCGGCGCTTCGACGCGCCGGTCTCGCGGAGGGTGCTGAGGCCGAGCAGCGCGCTGCGCACGATGTCGTAGGCCGCCTCGCTCGGCTTGTTCCGCCGCTCGACGAGACCCAGCGTGCAGGGGAGGGCGGGCTTCAGCGGCCGGACGAGGATATCGGCGCCGTGCTCGGCGACAGCGACATCGGGGACGATCGACATGCCGAGACCGGACGCCACCGCCAGCTTTGCCGCCTCGATGATGCCGACATGCATGGGCGGGCGGGCCAGCGGCAGATGCTTCGACAGCCATTGCATGGCGAGCGCGTGAACCGCCCCCCGCTCATGCTCCAGGACGAGGGGATGCCGGGCGAGATAGGCCGGCGTCACCTCATCGGGGACGTCCGGGGTCGCCGCCGGAAGGATGGCGACGCAGCGCTGCGCGCGCAGCGGCGTCGCCTTCAGCAGCGCCGATTTGACCGGCAAGGTCACCAGGCCGAAATCGATCGTGTTCTGCGCGATCTGCTCGACCGTGTCGCGCGTCGGCATATTGGTGATGACGACCTCGATCTGCGGATGCTCGGCGCGCAAACGCTTCAGCACCGGCGGCAGGTCATACATCAGGGCCGTCAGCGTCGCGCCGATATGGACGCGGCCGAACCAGCCGTCGCGCAGGCCGCGCATCGCCGTCTCCGCCGCTTCGCATTCCCGCGCGATGCGGCGGGCATGCTCGATCAGCTCCCGGCCCGGGCCGGTCGCGCGCGCCTTCTTGCCGAGGCGCTCGATGAGGCGCAGGCCCCAGCGGGCTTCGAGCTCGCGAATTTGCAGGCTGACCGCCGGCTGCGTGAGATTGAGGCGCCGCGCGGCCGCGGAAAAGCTGCCGAGCGTCGCGACTTCGGTCAGCGCCCGCAACTGGTCGAGGTTGAGGCTGCGCATCGCAAAGAATTCCTTATTGATGCGATTTCGAAAGCCAATTTGCTTTTTCGGGATCGTCCGGGCAATTGAACCACGCGAGAGCGGGGTGGGACAACCTCGGGCGCGCGATGGCCGCACCGGCTTTCGGCGGCAATCCGAAAATCGCGTGCGGAGGCGCAGCCCGGCCGCTCCAGGGAGACCGGGTCGAAGCGCATTGCAGCCGGCCGAACGCCGACCTTGCGCGCCGGCGACCGGCCGCTTGGCCGGCGCGGATCGAGGACCCGTTCGGCGCCTGCGATGGCGGCGCGGGTCGCGCTTTCCAGCGGACGGCCTCGAACACATCCGGCTGCGAGAGAACCGGGACGCGAACGCGGACAATCCATCGGCGCCGGCCGCAAGCCCGGCCAACCCAGTGGAGGTAGCGGCGTTGATTCGCAAGCTGACGACGATTCTCAGCCTCGATGTCGCGGGATACAGCCGTCTCATGAGCGAGGATGAAGAGGGCACGCATGCGCGCTTTGCGGCGCTGTGGCACGAGCTACTCATCCCCGCGATCGGCGCGCGCGGCGGCATTGTCGTCAAGAAGACCGGGGACGGCCTCTTGGCAGATTTCGCCAGCGTCGTCGAGGCGATGCGGTGCGCGATCGACATCCAGAATGGCGCCGCGGAGCGAAATGCGAAGCTGCCAGCGGGTCAGCGCCTCATGTTCCGCATTGGCGTCAATCTCGGCGACGTCATCGTCGAAGCCGACGACATCTTCGGCGACGGCGTCAACATCGCGGTTCGCCTCGAAGGATTGGCCGAGCCCGGCGGAATCGTCGTGTCCCGCGCCGTCTACGAGCATGTTCGCGACAAGCTGGCCGCGTCCTTCGCCGATCTCGGCAATCGGCAGGTCAAGAACATCGCGCGGCCGGTCCATGCGTATCGCCTGCAGTCCGGCGGCGCGACGCAGCTGCCGAAGGGCGGCGGCCGCCGATGGCGGCGTCTCGGGCCGAGAGCCGCCGTCGCGCTCGGTCTCGCCTCGGCGATCGCCGCCGCGTCGTGGCGGCTGGGACAGACGGATGCGCCGGCGGCGCTGACGGCGCTGGTGGGCGCGCCGGCGCCGGAAGCCGAGCCGTCCGAAACCATCCCGCGGCTGTCGATCGTCGTGCTGCCCTTCGCCAATCTGAGCGGCGATCCTCGGCAGGACTATTTCGTCGACGGCATCACCGAGAGCCTGACGACGGATCTGTCGCGCGCCCTTCCCGGCAGCTTCGTGGTGGCGCGCGCCACGGCCTTCACCTACAAGGGCAAGCCGGTCGATCCGGGCGCGGTCGGACGCGATCTCAATGTCCGCTACCTGCTCGCGGGGAGCGTCATGGCCGATGGCGAGCAGGTGCGCGTCAACGCCCAGCTGACCGACGCTGAGACCAATACCGAGATCTGGGCCGAGCGCTTCGACAAGACGCGCAAGGACGTGCTCGCGATTCAAGACGAGATCGTCGGCCGATTGTCGCGCGCCGTCGGGCTGCGGCTCGTCGATGTCGAGGCGCGGCGAAGCGAGCGCGAGCATCGCGGCAATCCATCCGCCATCGATTTCGTCATGCGCGGCCAGGCCGTCGCCAACCGCCCGGCCTCCCGCGAGACCATGATCGCCGCGCGCGCCCTCTTCGAGAGCGCGCTGGAATCCGATCCCGAGAATGTCGATGCGCTGGCGGGCGTGGCGACGACCTACGTCTTCGAAGTGCTGAACAGCTACTACGAGACGGGGCGCGAGGACAGGCTTCGGAGGGCGAGGGCGCTGATCGAGCGCGCGCTCGCCATCGAGGCGCGCCACATCGTCGCACTCAAAATCCACGCGGCGCTGCTCCGTGCCGAGGGGAAGTTCGAGGATGCGATCGCGGCCGGCCAGGTCGTCATCGCGCAGAACCCCGGCGAGCCCTGGGCGTATAAGGAGATCGGCCTCAGCCAGCTCTATCTCGGCCGCTTTGAGGAAGCGTTGGCGTGGTTCGGGAAAGCCGAGGCGATCGGCCCGCACGATCCGAGCCGGTGGATCTGGCTCGGCGCCATGGGACGGGTGCAGTTCTTTCTCGGCGAGGACGAAGAGGCGATCCGGCTGCTGCGGCTCTCGGCCGACGCCAATCCGAAAGACGTGCGCGCTTATGCGCTGCTGGCCGCGATCCTGGCGATGTCGGGTCGCGCCGAGGAAGCCGCGGCGGCTCTCGCGAGCTGCCTTCGCCTGC
Organism: Alphaproteobacteria bacterium; assembly: GCA_021325525.1. Classification (GTDB taxonomy): domain Bacteria; phylum Pseudomonadota; class Alphaproteobacteria; order ATCC43930; family CGMCC-115725; genus URHD0088. The sequence goes on along the minus strand of JAJPHB010000070.1, from coordinate 7,274 downwards.
GGCCGGAGCTCACGATCAAGCGGCTCTTCGACGATTGGTCCGTGCCCTTGCCGGCGACGAGCCTGGCCTATCGCGCCCAGCACGAGCGCCTCCGCACCGGGCTGCGCCTCGCCGGCATGGCGGAGGAATAGCAGCGGGCCGGAGGCGCGCTCATCCTTGGCGGGCGGCCGCGGCGCTGCCGGAATAGCGCAGGAAGAGGAAGCGCGCCGCGCCATAGCGGCGCTCGTCGAGAAGGGTGAAGCCGGGCGGCGGCGCGAGGCGGGCCGATTTTGCGACTTCGAGAATGACGAGGGCGCGATCGGCGAGCCAGCCCGCTGCGCCGAGCGCCGCGAGAGCCGTGGCTCCGAGGTCGCTGCCATAGGGCGGGTCGAGGAAGGCGAGGCTGACGGCGGCGGGGGCGCGGGGCGGCGCGGTCGCGTCGGCGGCGACGATGCGCGCGCGCTCGCCTTCGCCGAGGGCGGCGATATTGCGGCGGAGCGCCGCGAGCGCCGCCGGCGCTTTCTCGATGAAGAAGGCCGCGGCGGCGCCGCGCGACAGGGCTTCGAGGCCGAAGGCGCCGGTGCCGGCGAAGGCGTCGAGCACGGCGGCGCCGGCATAGGCGGCGCCCTCCGCCGCCAGCTTGCCATGCGCCAGGATATCGAACAGCGCCTCGCGCGCCCGGTCGCTCGTCGGCCGCACCGCCGCGCCTGGCGGCGCGGCGAGCGGCCGCCCGCGATGCCTACCCGCGATGATCCGCATGGGATCTCGCGCGCGGCTTTGCGGCGCCGCTCTTTCCGAGCTGCTCCGCCAGCACCTTGCGCGGCACCTCCTCGACGGCGCCGCGTTCGAGGTTGCCGAGCTGGAAGGGGCCGTAGGAGAGGCGGATGAGGCGCGTCACCGGATATCCCAGATGCTCGAGGACTCGGCGGATCTCGCGGTTGCGGCCTTCGCGGAGCCCCATCTCGATCCAGGCGTTGCTGCCCTGCTGGCGCTCGAGGCGGGCCTTGATCGGCCCGTAATCGACGCCGGCGACGGTAATGCCGGCGGCGAGGCGCTCGAGCGCCTTCGGTTCGACGATGCCGTGGACGCGCACCTTGTAGCGGCGCAGCCACCCCGTCGCCGGCAGTTCGAGCCGCCGCGCCAGCGCCCCGTCGTTGGTGAGGAGCAGAAGCCCCTCAGAGGTGAGGTCGAGCCGCCCCACCGTGATGACCCGCGGCAGTCCCGGCGGCAGCCGGTCGAAGATGGTGGCGCGGCCCTTCTCGTCGCGATGCGTCGTCACCAGCCCGGCGGGCTTGTGATAGCGCCAGAGCCGCGGCGGCTCGGGCTCCGTCAGCGGCTTGCCGTCGACGAGGACGAGGCTCGCCGGGGTGACGAGCACGGCGGGGCTCGTCAGGACCTTGCCGTCGACGGAAACCCGGCCTTCCGCGATCCAGCGCTCGGCATCGCGGCGCGAGCAGAGTCCCGCCCGCGCCATCACCTTGGCAATCCGCTCGCCTTCCGCCTTTCCCTTCGCCTCCCCCGCCATTTCCGAGCCGTCATGCGGCGGCGGCGATGAACGCTTCGAAGATCCGGACATCGCCGGCACTGATCGCGAATTCCGGGTGCCATTGCACGCCGAGGCAGAAGCGGCGGCGCGGATCCTCGATGCCTTCGATGACGCCGTCGGGCGCCGTCGCGTCGACGACGAGGCCGGGCGCCAGCGCCTTCACCGCCTGATGATGGGCGCTGTTGACGGGAAGCTCCGTCATCTGCGTGACGCGGTGAAGCAGGGTTCCCGGCACCACCGAGACGGCATGGCCGGCTTCGCTGCGCGGGTTGGGCTGCTCGTGCGCGAGCGCACCCTCGACCTCGTCCGGAATGTGCTGGATGAGCGTGCCGCCGAGCGCAACATTGAGGAGCTGCTGGCCGCCGCAGATGCCGAGCACCGGCTTCTCGGCGGCGTGGGCGCCGCGCGTGATCGCCAGCTCGAAGGCGGTGCGGCGGTCCTTGGTCGTGACCGTCGCATGCCGCGTCGAGGCGCCGAAGAGCGTCGGATCGACATCGAAGGCGCCGCCGGTCACGACGAGCCCGTCGATGAGGGCGAGGTAGTCGGCGGCGCGGTCCGGCTCGTGCGGCAGCAGCACCGGCAGCCCGCCCGCGCGGGCGACAGCGGCGCAATAGTTCTCGCGCAGCGCGTACCACGGGAATTTCGAATAGCCGCCGGGCGGCTCCGAATCGAGGGTGAGACCGATGACGGGCTGCGGCATGAAGGGCGTCTCCAGCAGAGCGGCGCGGATCGTAAGCTCTGCCGCAGCCGACGGCAACGCCGCGCCGGATTGCTTGACCACGGCATCCGAGACCGCTACCGCTCGCCCATGGCCGAGACTCTGAGCCCGATGGCGCTCGCCTTCGCCGAGGCCGAGCGCGCCGCCGCGCGCGGCGAAGTGCCGGTCGGCGCCGCCATCGTCGACGCGGAGGGCGCGATCCTTGCCGCCGCCGGCAACCGCATCCTGGAGCTCGCCGACCCGACGGCCCATGCCGAGATGCTGGCGCTGCGCGCGGCCGCGGCGGCGAAGGGCGCGCCGCGGCTTGTCGATTGCGATCTCTACGTCACGCTCGAACCCTGCGCGATGTGCGCCGCCGCCATCGCGCTCGCGCGGCTGCGGCGCGTCTATTTCGCGGCCTACGACCCGAAGGGCGGCGGCGTCGAGCACGGGGCCCGCATCTTCGAGCAGCCGGGCTGCAACCATCGCCCGGAGATCTATGGCGGCATCGAGGAGGGGCGGGCGGCCGCCCTGCTGCGGCGGTTCTTTCGCGCGCGCCGCTGAGCCGCGGGCTCAGCAGAACATGCCGAAGCAAGTGTCGGGCCGGTTCTCGGGATTGACGGCGGGGAACAGCGCCGCGGTGAAATGGCCGATGCCTTCGCGGAACTCCGGGCTGAAGGGGCCCTGCGCGGTGCTGACGGAGCCCGAAGCCGAGGCGAGGACGCCGTCGCCGCGGCAGAAGACGGCGGTGAGCGGCGTCCGCGGCGCCGGCGGCAGCCCGAACACCGCCTGGACGGGCAAGGGCCGCAGGCAATAGGCGGGATCGGCGACCGCGGTCGGCGGATTGAAGACCATGACGACGCGATAGACGGCGTTGGGGTTGCCGAGCGGGGTGAAATGCAGGGGCAGGCGAAAGGCCCAGCCCTGCATCGCATCGGTCACGGCCTGGTCGAAGGCGGGTTGCGGCATGGCGAAGGCGTTGCCGCGGACGACGACCGGCATGTCGAGCCCGGCCCCCGCCTCCTCGCCCGGCGTGTAGCCGACTGCGTAATAAGGGACGACGTAGGAGGCGCCGGCGCAGGCGGCGAGCCCGATCGCCGCGGCGATCAGCGCCGCCCGCGCTATGCGCCCCATCCCGTGCCGTCCGCCGCTCATCGCCGTCATCTCGCAAACGCTCCGGTCTCGCTTCCGGCTTCGCCGCACCCTTCAGCCGCGCAGGCGCCGCCCGTCCGGGTCATAGAACGGCGCGAGGCCGATCCGCGCCGGCACGCGCTCGGTCGCGACCTCCAGCTCGTAGCGGCCCGAGAGCAGGAAATCGCGATCGACGCCCTCGCGCCGGCGGACATAGCCGTATCCGATGGGGCGGCCGATCGTGTAGCCGAAGCCGCCGCTCGTCAGCCATCCGACCGCCTCGCCGTTCCGGTAGATGGTCTCGCGCCCGAGCAGCGTCACCTCGGGATCATCGAGGACGAAGCCGGCGAGCCGGCGCGGCAACGGCGCCAATGCTTGCCGCTCCAGCGCCTTGCGTCCCTGGAAGGGCACGCTGCCTCGCAGCTTCACGGCCCAGCCGAGCCCAGCGACGAGCGGCGAGTGATCGGGACCGATCTCGGCGCCCCAGGCGCGGTAGCCCTTTTCGAGGCGCAGCGATTCGATGGCGCGGTAGCCGGCATCGGCGAGGCCGAGCGGGCGACCGGCCGCGATGAGCGCGTCGTAGAGAGTGGCGGCGAATTCCGTCGGCACATGCAGCTCGAAGCCGAGCTCGCCGACATAGGTGATGCGGATCGCCAGCACTGGCGCGCCGGCGAGGCGGATTTGCCGCGCATGCGCGAAGGGGAGGGCGGCGTTGCCGAGATCGTCCTCGCTGAGGCCCTGCAGAATGGCGCGCGAGCGCGGCCCCATGACGGCGAGGACGGCGCTGCCCGAGGTCACATCGACGAGCTCCGCCGCGAGTCCTTCCGGAATCGAGCGGCGGATCCAGTCGAAATCACGCGTCGCAAAGCCGGTTCCGGTGACGATGTAGTAGCGGTCCTCGGCGAGCCGCGTCACGGTGAGGTCGCATTCGATGCCGCCCCTCGCGTTCAGCATCTGCGTATAGACGACGCGCCCCGGCGGCACGGCGACGTCGTTGGCGGCGATCCAGGCGAGCGCCTTCTCGGCGTCGCGCCCGACCAGCAGCGCCTTGGCGAAGCTCGTCTGGTCGAAGACGGCGGCGGCTTCGCGGCAGGCGCGGTGCTCGCGGCCGACCGCGGCGAACCAGCCCGGCCGGCCGAAGGAGTAGCGGTCCTCGGGCGTCTCGCCCTCAGCCGCGTCGGCGAACCAATTCGGCCGCTCGAAGCCGAGCTTCTCGCCGAAGACGGCGCCCGCTTGCTTCAGCCGGTCGTAGAGCGGCGACCGGCGCAGCGGCCGCCCGGAGCGATATTCCTCGGCAGGCCAGGCAATGGCGTAGTGCTTCGCATAGGCTTCGAGCGTCCGCGCCTCGACCCAGCGCCGGTCCTGATGATTGCGGCCGAAGCGCCGGATATCGACCGGCCAGAGATCGAATGGCGGCTCGCCATCGGCGACCCATTCGGCGAGCGCCATGCCGGCGCCGCCCGCCGAGGCGATGCCGAAAGCGTTGAAGCCGGCGCCGATGAAAAGGCCGCGCAGCTCCGGCGCCTCGCCGATGATCCAGTTGCCGTCCGGGGTGAAGCTTTCGAGGCCGTGGACCATCTGCTTGATCCCGGCGCCGGCGAGCGCCGGGACGCGGCCGAGGGCGAGCGCCATGATCGGCTCGAAATGGTCCCAATCGTCGTCGAGGAGGCGGAAGGCGAAATCCTCGGGCACGGCGCCGCCGCGCCAGGGGACGGGATTGGGCTCGTAGCCGCCCATGACGAGCCCGCCGACCTCCTCCTTGTAGTAGGTGAGGCGGTCGGGATCGCGCAGCGTCGGCAGCCCGGGCGTCACGCCGGCGATCCGTTCGGTGATGATGTATTGGTGGTGGAGCGGCGCCAGCGGGACATTGACGCCGGCGCGCGCGGCGAGGGCCCGCGTCCACAGCCCGCCGCATAGAACCGCGGCGCCGCAGGAGATGGTGCCGCGATCGGTGGCGACGCCGCGCAGCCGCCCGCCCTCGACGACGAAGCCCGTCGCCGCCACGCCCTCGACGATCCGCGCCCCCGCCATGCGCGCTCCCTTGGCGAGGGCCTGCGTGATGTCGGAAGGGTTCGCCTGGCCGTCGCTCGGCAGGAACGCCGCGCCGACCACATCCTCCACCTTCATCAGCGGCCACAGCGCCTGCGCCTCGCGCGGCGTCATGAGCTGCATCTCGAGGCCGAAGCTGCGCGCCGTTGTCGCCTGCCGCTTCACCTCGGTCCAGCGCTCGGGCGTGCAGGCGAGGCGCAGCCCGCCATTGCGCTTCCAGCCCGTGGTGTAGCCGGTCTCCGCTTCGAGCCTGCCGTAGAGCTCGACGGAATACCCCAAGAGCCGCGTGATGTTGGCGTTGGTGCGCAGCTGGCCGACGAGCCCGGCGGCATGCCAGGTCGATCCCGAGGTGAGCTGGTGGCGCTCGATGAGCAGCGCCTCGCCGCCGCGCTTTGCGAGGTGGTAGGCGACGGAGCAGCCGATGATGCCGCCGCCGATGACGACCGTCTTGGCCGCGGACGGGAGATCGCTCATGACCCAGCCATTTCGGCGAAACCCGCCCATGCGGCTTCGAAGCGGCGGAGGTTCTCCGCGGTGTAGGCGGCGTAGTCGAATTCGAGCGCCGAATGAAGCTCCGAGACCATGCTCCACATCGCCTCGCGGAGGAGCGAGACGCATTTGACCGCGTGGAAGCGGCGGCGCAGCCCGTCGGAGACGGGCTGCTCGAAATAGGCTTCCAGCATCGCCTCCTCCTCGGCCGGCGCGAAGCCGTTATTCGTGGCGAGCCCGCCCAGGTCGAAAAGCGGCGTGTTGAAGCCGGCATACTCCCAGTCGATGAGCCAGAGGCGCTTGCCGTCGTCGATGATGTTGGCGGCGAGGAGGTCGTTATGGGCGGGAACGGGATCGAGGCGACCCGCCGCGGCCTCGAGACCGGCGGCGATGGCAAGAAGCCGCGGCAGCGCCGGCGCGTAGGCGCTCCGCATGGCGGCGAGGTGGCTGCCATAGGCGCGGATCGCCTGGACGGCATCGAAGGCCGGATAGGGATGGCGAATATGGTCCGGCAGCTCGCGATGCAACCGGCGAACGAGGGCGACGCAGCGGTCGCGATTGGCGCGCACATCCTCGGGCCGGTAGGTGCGCCCCTCGATGAAGGCGACGACGAGGAGGCCGGGGGCGGTGTGGATGACCGCGGGCGCGATCCCGGCCGCCGCCGCGGCGCGGCTCGCGGCATGCTCGTTGCTGCGGCGGACGCCGTGGACGGGCACGTCGTCGCCGACGCGAACAACGCAGCGCCGCTCGCCATCTGCGACGAGGTAGTTGCGGTTGCTGAGCCCGCCGCCGAGCGGTGCGATCTCGATTCGCCCTCGCCAGATGGGCAAGGCGCGGATGCTGTCGAGCGGATCGGCGGCGGATGGCATAGGCGGCATGGTCGGCACGAGCGTGGAGAGGGCGGCGCTCACTCTAACCCGCGCGCCGGAAAAGGCGAGCCGGCGGCAGCGCCGATACCGAATTGGTGCGAAGCGGGGATCATGGGGATAACCGTGTGGCAAGCAGGGCGTTAACCATGAAACTTAAGGTCCTGTTAACGCGAATCTAGACCTATTCCCACCCATACGATCGGACAACAAGATCTGGTCTCGGCGGAAAGCGAAGGTCCCCTCATGGAAGCCTTTTTCCGGGCGCAAGCGGCTCTGTGCCAACGCATCGCGCGCAGTTTCCCTCAGGAGAGAATCGCCGCGGAATTGCTGCGCATCGCCGCCGATTTCGAGGCGAAGGCGGCGGCGGGCGCCGGGGCCGTGGCGGGCGCGCCGCAGGACCCGACCGGGAACACGCTCTGGTCCGTTGCTCCTCAGCTCGATTCTACGAAATCGTGTATCGGAGATCCGTCCGCTGCTGCCCGTGTCCAGCCGATCGGCGAGCCGAGCGAGGCGG
>JAJPHB010000100.1 GCA_021325525.1 Alphaproteobacteria bacterium | reverse complement strand
GCGTCGGCACGCCTGCCTGCGCATGCGCCGTTCGAACGGGTCAATCGCGCCCTGGCCATTTATCGAAGGCAACAAGACCGTCGAAGTGGTCGTCTCCGGGCCGCTCATCGCGCATGACTACCCGACGCTCCTCGGAGCGGCGCTCCAAGGGCTGGGCCTTGCTCAGCTGCCCGGCCCGCTCGCCAAGGCGGCGATCGAAGAGCGCCGATTGGAAGCGCTGCTCGCGCCCTTTGCCGTCACGACGCCCGGGGTCTTCCTCTATTATCCGAGCAGGCGCCAAGCCTTGCCGAAATTGCGTGCCTTCATCGAGCACGTGAAAAGCCGCTCGAACGGCATCGGCAAAACGCGCCGTCGCGACAAAGGCGCCTCTAGTTGCTCTGCGCCCTCGGCGAAACCACGGCGCCCTTCGCGCTAGAAGTCTTGGCGAGCGCCGCCTTCGCCTCGGGCAGGGCGAGGACCAGCGTCGCGAAATGCGTCAGCGCGTCGAGGATGCAATAGGGGCACCACGCCTTGTCGACCCTGGGCATCTGGTAGAAGAGGTAATTCGCCGCGATCGCGGATTGGGCGCCGGCCATGAGCGCCGCGAGGAGCGCCAGCCAGGGCTGGCGGCGCGCCCGATCGGCGTCGCCCGTGGCGGCGACGACCAGATTCGCCGCATGCGCGAGGATGGTGACCGGGCTGTCCGGACCGCCATAGCTATAAGCCTCGTCCGAGGTGTTCACCTTGTCGGAGTGGAAATTGCCGAGGGGCGGGTCGGGCAGATGGCGGACAAGGCCCAGTTGCAGCAGGCTCGTGATCGCCATGCTGCCGATGCCGAGCAACGACGCCGCGGCGATGGCGCGGCGCAAGGAAAGATGGGGATCGTTCCTGTCACGGAACGTTCGGCGCAGCGCTTCCGGCGGCGTACCCAGCATGCGGCTGATCGCGGCCATGCGTCACCTCGCGGCTTGCTCCGACTGGGCAATGCCGCGGCGCGCGAAACGGCGCCGCCATGACGGCGCGGCGCCGGCAGAATGGGTCGCGAGGCAGGCTCGGCGCCGCGATCGTCGGCTTCGCCCTGGCGGCACTCGTCGTGAGCGAGCGCCGGCGTCCGCTCCGGCGCAGCCGCGAAGCGGCGAACCGACGAGACTTGCGAAACCTCGCCGTCGCCGCCGCCGGGGCGCTTGCCATCCACCTCGCCGAGCGGCCGGTCGTCGAGCCGCTGGCAAGGCTCGTCCGCCGTCGCCGCTGGGGGCTGCTGCAGCGCCTCGCCCTGCCTCCCGCGCTCGAACTCGTCGCCGGTCTCGCACTCCTCGATTACACGCTCTTCCTCTGGCACATTTTGACGCATCGCGTGCCCTTCCTCTGGCGCTTTCACCTCGTCCACCACGCCGATCTCGACCTCTCCGCCTCGACCGCGCTCCGCTTCCACTTCGCCGAGCTCGCCCTCTCGGCTCCCTGGCGCGCGGCGCAGGTGCTGCTCCTCGGCATCGCGCCGCGGACGCTCTCGGCCTGGCAGCTCGCGACTCTCGTCTCGATTCTCTTCCACCACTCCAATCTGCGCCTGCCCGGCCGCTGGGACCGGCGGCTCGGCGCCATCGTGATGACGCCGCGCCTCCATGGCATTCACCATTCGGCGGTGCGCGGCGAAACCAACTCCAACTGGTCGAGCGGCCTCACGCTCTGGGACCGGCTGCACAGCACCTTGCGGCAGGACGTGCCGCAAGCGGCGATCACGATCGGCCTTCCCGCCTATCGCGATGCCAGCGAGCTGACCCTGCCCCGCCTCCTCGCTCTCCCCTTCGGCGCCGAACGGCCGGCCTGGGAGGGATCGGCGCGCGCGCCCGACCTCGCTCTTGCGGATGGGCGGCGCGGCGGCTAAGATCGGTCCCGTTTTGTTCTCGCGCTCTTTGACGCCGCGAAAAGGGAACCGCTCCGGCTCAGAGACGCTCGGCCGTCACCCAAGCGAGCTCGGTGCCGAGGGCTAATCAATATGTAGAAGACGCGCCTGTAACTTATCCAGTTTTTTACGGACTTATATACTTGACACCACAAAGCCAATAGGTAGAATGGTGGGCAGAGAAGGAAACCCGCCATGCCCGTCGCCGCCCTAACCGCCCCTCACTTCCACGACGAAGACGCCGCCCGGCGGTTCCTTGAAGGTGTCCGCTGGCCCGATGGTCCGATCTGCCCGAAGTGCGGCGTCGTTGGTCGCGCCTATGCCACCAAGAAGCCGGGCGTCTACCGCTGCGCCGAGAAGGCGTGCCGGAAGGATTTCAGCGTGACGGTCGGCACGGTATTCGAGCGGTCGCATATCCCGTTGCACAAGTGGCTGATGGCCGCGCACCTGATGGCGTCGAGCAAGAAGGGCATCAGCTCGCACCAGCTTCATCGGATGCTCGGCATCACCTACAAGTCCGCGTGGTTCCTGTCGCACCGGCTCCGCGAGGCGATGAGCGACGGCGTGTTTGCGGCGCCGATCGGCGGCGCGGACAAGCACGTCGAGGCCGACGAGACGTTCTGGGGTAACCAGAGCAAGAAGGCCGATGGCGCGCGCGGCTATCACCACAAGATGAAGGTCTTCACGCTGGTCGAGCGCGATGGCGAGGCGCGGTCGTTCCACGTCGCGAACGTCAACGCCGCGACGCTGCTTCCGATCATGCGGAAGCAGATCGAGGCCGACACCGCGATCTCGACCGACGAGGCTTTCCAGTACGCCAACCTGAAGCAGCACTTCCCGGCGCACGAGTCGGTCAACCATCGCAGCGGTGAGTACGTGCGCGGCGCGATCTATACCAACACGGTCGAGAGCTATTTCGCCATCCTGAAGCGCGGCCTTTACGGCACATTCCACCACGTCTCAGAGGCTCACCTGAAGCGCTACGTTGGCGAGTTCGATTTCCGCTGGAACAATCGACGCATCAGCGATGCGGAGCGCGCGGTCGCCGCTCTGAAGGGCATCGCCGGCAAGCGGCTGACCTACGGGGGGTCTCAAGCGCGGTGACCGCGGCAAGCGCCGCATCACGCGGCGCGAGTGGCAAAAAATGCTCCTGATGATTCTCTGGGAGATGGGGTACGCGGAGGCGTTCAGAAAACGGTGAATGGTGTTGCGTATCGCGAATCAGCCCTATATCTTGTGTTGAGCCCGGCGCCGCGCGAAGGCCGAAGTTCCACTTCGGGCACGTCCTTCGGGGCATAGCGCGCGCGGGGCTCATTTCTTCTTTTTTGACTTTTCAGGCACGTACTCGCTCTCGCTTGGCGTAAACAGCCAATGCCGGTAAGGATGCTTCCATCGATTTTCGATGTCACCGCCCGTGCCGGTGCTGATGCCGATATTAAAATTGGGGTAAATGCCCCGAATTCGTTGGTTTATCCGATTGTATAGCTTCTCCTTGGCAACCGTCCTCTTGCCCCGCCGCTTCTTTCCCTTCGGCACTACCTTATGAAGGTTGTTAAGGCGGAACTGCATGCTTCCTAATACGATATCGAGGCATTGCAAAATGTCGTGATCGTGGGATTTGGCGTCGCCGATGTCCTCTTTCCTGATGTGAATTTGCGCATGGCGGAATTTCGGATTCTTCGAAAGACTGGCGACAAAACTCCGGAATTTATCGGCCTTCTCTTTATTGTCGGGAAGCTGATCAAGCAGAAGCCTTACTTGGATAACCTCATCCGTGTCGTTTGAATAAATGAGGCCGAACGCGTGCTTTATGAAATGATAGTAAAGAATGAAGTACTCCTCGTCTCGTTGTTCAGCGGTTAGGCCAATGGCCTTATGAATGTTTTGAGTGAACATAATTCGCACCTTGACCGAGCCCGCCTCGATCAAGTCGAAAAAACATTCTATCAAGCCGATGTATTTCTCAAGGTAGTTTGCGGTCACCTTGTCCCACTTGACTTCTCCATTCAGATGGAGTTCGGTCTTTTTCTTTGCGAGAATTGCCCTGATTTGATCGAGTTCTTCGGAGCTGACGAGCGCGCCGCCATAGAAATTCGAGCAAAACTCGCCCTTGGAGGTCGACTCATCGCAGTGGATGACGTATTCCTTGGACATGCGCCTATGCCTGGAGTGAGCGCGATGGCGGGAGAACCGAATCCGGCCGACCAGCATGACGAGGCCGCGACAGAGAAGCGGTTCACCGAGCTTGTGAAGCGGCTACTGAACACACCGCCGCAGCACAAGCCGGCGAAGAAGGGGCGACCCGAAGACCGCCCCCAGAAGCCTAAGCGGCCGGCTGCCCGGTCCTAGCCCAGATCTCGCGCGCAACGTCTTCGCTGCCCAAATGCAGCTTGCCGTCACGCACGTCGTAGACCCTCCAAACGTTAATGTCGAACCGCGCGGCGATGCGATTTTTGTACTCGCCGCGCCAAAGCGCCAAATGCACCTGTACTGCCTCGTCGAACGTCAGCCGATGGCTGGGGCGACGAGGGTCCGGAACTTTGCTCATATAATTCACTCCTGGGTTAATGAAAGCCCAGGCAGTCAGCCGCTTGACAGCGGTGTGGAAACTCGTTCAAAGTCGTTTCCAGCCAATATCTCACCGCCCCGCGCGGCAACCACCCGAGCGGGTTCACCACAAGACTTCAGAAGCCGGCGCGCCACGTCGGCTTCATTCATATTGAGGTGATCTATAGACGGTGAACTTGCTTCGGTTTTAATGCAAGGATCGCGCGCAAAACCGTCCACAGAAGGCGCCTCGGGCCTGTGGGCGCTTTGTGAGTTACGTGGATAACCGCGGGTTTTATCCACAGACGCGCCGACTCGCATATCCAGGTATGGCGAGGCGGCCTGCGGCGCCACTCTTTCCGCGATTGGCGCTTAGGCCGAATACACCAATGACGTGCGAATCGGGCGGTGTCGCACTAGGCGCTTCAAAACACTAGCCGTAGGGCGTGTGGTCTCAACTATATAAGTCCAGTTTTTTACAGGAGCCCGCACCAGATATTGAGTCGCGCGCCGCGACGGGCGGCGCGCCTTCTCAGGCCTGCTCTCGGCGCTTGGCGCCATAGATCATCGAGGGCGAGGGCTTCGCGGTGATGGGCGAGATCGGAATGATCTCGGCCGGCAGGGATTGCGGCGCCGTCATGCCGTCCTGCCAGAGCCAATAGGTGTTCTGCGGATTGCCGTTGACGGCGACGACCTTGTGATTGCCCTTGGTGTCGATCGCGTGGATGGTGACGCGGTTGATGAGCCCGCCCTTGAGGCGGCGCATATCCTCGACCGCCTCGCGCACCGCCGCTTCGACGCTCATCCCCATCTTCATGTAGAGGACGACAGCGCGCGAGGTGCCGGCGCGGATCGTCATCTCGCCGGCGCCGGTGCAGGCGCAGGCGCCGTAGCGCGTATCGGCATACATGCCGGCGCCGATCACCGGCGAATCGCCGAGGCGGCCGGGATATTTCCAGCCCCAGCCGGAAGTGCTGACGGCGCCGGCGATCTCCTTCTTGCCGTCGAGGGCGATGAAGACGGTGGTGTCGTGCCCGACCTCGGGATCGACGGCGTGGCGGCAGAGATCGATAAGCGGCGCCTCGGCCCAGTTGCGCTTCGAGGCCTCCGGCACCTCCTTCTCGAACCAGGCCTGCCAGACGCGCCGCGAATCGGGAATGAGGTTGTCGCCCGCCTCGGCGCCGATCTCGCGGGCGAAGCGCGCTGCGCCCTCGCCGACGAGGAAGACATGCGGCAGGCGCTCCATGACGGCGCGGGCGACGCTCACCGGATGGAGGAAGCCTTTGAGCGCACCGACCGCGCCCGTGCGGAGCGTCGTCCCGTCCATGACCGCGGCGTCGAGCTCGACCTCGCCCAGAAGATTGGGCCAGCCGCCGCGCCCGACCGTGCGGATCGTCTCGTCGATCTCGACCTTGCGGATGCCGGCTTCGATCGCCGCCAGGGCCGGCGCTCCCTCCCGCAGCAGCCGTGCCGTCTCGGGGACGCCGGGCGTTCCTTCATTGTTGGTGACGACGATCATGACCGGGTTTCCTCCGCATCGCAGTTGATTGGCCGGGCGCGCAGGATGCGGGCTCCGGTGCCGCTCGGCAAGGCATCTGCGCAGCATCGGTGCCATGCGGGAATGCGCCGGCGCACGCCGCATCGCGCTCGCCGCATGCCGGCCGACGGATTACACTCCATCGCATGAGGCATAATTCCATGAGGCATATCGGATGAGCGGCGGGCAGCTGAAGCGAGTCGCGGCGGCGACGCTCGAGATCGCCTATGAGGAGAGCGGCCCGGCGGAGGGGGCCCCGGTCGTGCTCCTCCACGGCTTTCCCGACGACGTCCGATGCTGGGACGGCGTCGCCCCGGCTCTCGCCGAGGCCGGCCATCGCGTGCTCGTGCCCTATCTGCGGGGCTACGGGCCGACGCGGTTCCTCGACCCGGCGACGCCGCGCTCGGGCGAGCAGGCGGCGCTCGGCCACGACCTTCTCGCCTTTCTCGACGCTCTCGGCCTGCAGCGGGCGGCGCTCGCCGGCTATGATTGGGGCGGGCGGGCCGCCTGCATCGTCGCGGCGCTCTGGCCCGAGCGCGTGCGCGGCCTCGTCTCGATCGGCGGCTACAATATCCAGGACATCGCGCGCTCGGGCCGGCCGGCCGAGGCGCGGCAGGAGCTGCGCTTCTGGTATCAGTGGTATTTCAACACCGAGCGCGGCCGGGCCGGGCTCGCCGCCAACCGCCGCGAGCTTTGCCGCCTGCTCTGGGAGCTGTGGTCGCCCAATTGGCGGTTCGACGAGGCGACCTTCGCGCGCACCGCTCCCTCCTTCGACAATCCCGATTTCGTCGACATCGTCATCCACTCCTACCGCCATCGCTACGGCGCCGCCCCCGGCGACCCGGCGCTGGCGGCGATCGAGGCGCGCCTTGCGGCGCAGCCGCCGATTGCCGTGCCGACCATAGTGCTGCACGGCGCCGCGGACGGCGTCGATCCGGCCGAAGGTTCGGCGCGCCATGCCCGCCACTTCACCGGCCCTTATGCGCGCCGCGTCGTACCGGTCGCCGGCCATTTCCTGCCGAGCGAGACCCCGGGCGCCGTCGTCGAGGCTCTGCGCGAGGTGGTCCGATGAGCGATGCGCAACTCTACTTCGCCTATTGCACGCTCATCGGCAGGACGGCGATGACGAAGCTCTGCCCCTCGGCGCGACCGATCGTCGTCGCGCATCTGCCGGAGCACCGGATGGGTTTCGCCCGCTACGGCGCGGCGCCGGGCGAGGGCGGCTGCACCTTCGTTCCGGCGGCAGGCGAGGCGATGTTCGGCGTCGTCTACCGCCTGCTGGAGGCGGAGCTCGCGGCGCTCGGTGCCGTCGCCGGCGTGCCGCGCGGCTGGTACGAGCGGGTGGGGGTGACCGTTCTCGATCCGCTCGACCAGGGCATCGAGGCCATGACCTACCGCATCCCGGCGCCGCTCGGCCCCTATGCGCCGCCGCCCGACTATACCGCCGGCATCGTCGCCGGCGCCCGCGAGATGAGCCTGCCCGAGGCTTACGCCCGCCGCCTCGAAGCGATCATCGCCGCCGGCGGCTGAGGCATCGCCCCGCGTCGCAAAGCGGTCCACGGCATGAGCAGGCTCGACAGCAACATTCGCCGCCTCGTGGCGCAGCGCGCCTGCCTCGACCGCGCCGCCGCGCTCATCCGCGGGCGGGAGGGCGTCGTCTTCGAGCTCGGCCTCGGCAACGGCCGCACCTACGACCATCTCCGCGAGAACCTGCCGGACCGCGCCATCTACGTCTTCGAATGCCTCGTCACGGCGCACCCCGATTGCGTGCCCGCCGCCGAATATCTGATCGTCGGCGATCTGCGCGAGACGCTGCCGCGCGCCGCCGCGCGCTTCCGGGCCCGCGTCGCGCTGCTCCATCTCGACACGGCCTCCAGCAACCGTGCCGCGAGCGAGCGCCTCGCCGCCGAGCTGGCGCCGCATATGGCGCCCCTCCTGCGGCCGGGCGCGGTCATCGCAAGCGGCCTGCCCCTGCCGGGCGGAAGCTGGCATCCCCTGCCGCTGCCGAGCGAGGTCGAGGAGGGCCGGTACTATCTCTACCAGGTCCCGCCCGCGGCATAGTCGCCGCGCGCTGCGCGGCGCCGACGATCCGCCGCTGGCGGCGTTGGCTCATGCGAATCCGAGCGGGTGGAGGATCGCCATGGAAACGCCTGCCATCGTCGCCGAGAGCGGCAGCCTCCTCATGGTCCGGCACGGCGCGCGCTTTGCCGTCATCGAGCGCCGCAACGGCCGTCTCTACGGCCTCGGCAAGGATCGGCGGGACGGCTTTCCCGCGACTGCGGACGGCATCCTGGCGGCGGCCGGTACGGGCTGGAGCGACGAGGCGACGGCACGCGCCCGCTTCGATGACGCGGTCGCACGGGGCGAGGCGCTGGCGCAGCGGCTCTGGTAGAGGACATCCTCAATAGCCGCGGCCGCCCGTGGCGCTCTGCCGCTCGCGTCCGCGCAGCGGCGTCTCGCGGAGGGCGAGGGAGCCGATGACCGCCGCCGCCCCGATCGCCGCGGTGACCAGGAAGAGCTGCGAGAAGGCGTGAGCGATCGTCGCGGCGAAGGCGGCGATGAGAGGCGGCGGCAAGCCTCCGTTTCCTTCGTGGAGGTGCAGGAGCGCGATGCCGGGATTGGCGCCCAGCGCCGCGTGCCCCGGAATGGCGAGCGCCCCCGCATCGAGGGCGCTGACGAGCAGCGTGCTGAGAAAGGCGACCCCGAAGGCGCCGGCCATCAGGCGGAAGAACATGAGGCAGGAGAGGCCGATGCCGATGTCGCGGGCATCGAGGGCGTTCTGGACGATGACGGTCATCGGCGAAATCTGGAATCCGAAGGAAAGGCCGAGAATGCCCGTCGCCGCGACGTCGAAGGCGAGCGAGCGTCCGAGCCCCGTGGCGGCGATGGCAAGGCAGGCGGAGGCCATGCACACGGAGCCGATGATCGGGAAGATGCGGTAGCGTCCCGTGCGGCTGACGAGGTTGCCGGCAATGAAGGAGCCGAGCGCCGTGCCCGCCGTCATCGGGATGAGGCGGAGGCCGGCCTCGTTCGCCGAGATCTGCGCGATGAGGCGGTAGTCGATGGGAACAAGGACGACGAGCGCGATCATGATGAGCGAGGTGCAGCCCGAAATCGTGCAGGCGAGGGCGAAGGTCGGGTTGAGGAAGAGGCGGAGCGGCAGCATCGGCTCGGCGGCTACGAGCTCGCGGCCAATGAGGGCGAGCAGGAAGCCGAGGCCGATGGCGAGCGGCACGAGCACGCCCGCGCTGCCCCAGCCTCCTTCCTGCTCGACGCGGCTGACGGCGAGCAGGGTGGGCGCGGCCGAGGCCAGGATGAGCGCCGCCCCCAGCCAATCGATGACCGGTTGGCGCGACGGCCGGCGCAGCCGCTTCAGGTTGCGGTTGGAGAGCGCGAAGGCGGCGATGCCGAGCGGAATATTGATCCAGAAGATCCAGTGCCAGGAGAGGTAGTCCGCGAAGAAGCCGCCCAGGACCGGGCCGATCGTCGTCGAGATCGCGAACATGCTGGAGAAGTAGCCCTGGTAGCGGCCGCGGTCGCGCGGCGGAATGATGTCGGCGACGACCGCCTGCGACACGGCGCGCAGCCCGCCGCCGCCGATGCCCTGCAGGAGCCGGGCGCCGATGAGCTGCGGCATGGTCTGGGCGAGGCCGCACAGCACCGAGGTCGCGACGAAGAGCGCGATGGAGGTGAGGAGCACCGGGCGGCGGCCATAGAGATCGCTGAGGCGGCCGTAGATCGGGGTCGTCGTCGTCGAGGTGACGAGATAGGCCGAGACGACCCAGGGCATGAGGCTCCAGCCGTTGAGGTCGCGCGCCATCGCCGAGAGCGAGGTGGCGACGATCGTCTGGTCGATGCTGGCGAGCGCCATCGCCAGCAGCAGCCCGGCGATGATCGACAGGATCTCGCGTTGCGAGAAGCGCGGCGCGTCGATCTGGGACGCGGCGACGTGGTCGTTCACGGCTCAGCCGCAGGATTCGGCTTGCGCCGAATCGGGGCTGATGCGGATGAAGAGCCGCCCCGTGAGGCCGCAGGCGCCGCGGGCGGCCGGCGCCGCCAAGGCACAGCCTTCGCTCGCTTCGAGCGTCGTGTCGCGGAAGGTGGCGCGGATGGCATTGCCATCGCGAAGCCATAACGCTTCGCTCGCGGCCTGATAGCCGTTCTCGCGGCGTGCATCGATTCGGCAACGCTTGGCGGGCGGGCCGTACTCCGCCGCCAGCGCGCGGACCGCCGCGGCGAAGACCCGGGGATTGGCGCCGTGGCGGCCGCGCTCCAACTGCACGCGCTTCAGCCCGCCGCCGCTCTTGTCCATTTGAAAATAGAGCGTGAAGGCATATCCGCCGAGCCGCTCGCCGCGCAGCGCCACATCGGCATAGCTGTCGCCGAAATCGATCGGCTGCCGCAACCGCGTCGCCCGCGCGCCGAAATGATCGAGGAGGGCGCGCGAGGTCTCGCCCCAAAAGGCGCCGTCCCAGGCCTGCGTCGCCGCGCTCCGCCCGGGCGTGGCCGCGAGGGCAAGGATGAGGATGGCGAGGGCGAGGCCCAGGGATCGCATCGAACTCTGCCTTTCGCGCACCGGCGCGGAAGCGGAAGCGATCGCGGCCCCTCCGCGCCTACTGGACGGGCGCCGCGGCCATGCGGCCATTCTCGACCGCGAGCACCTGCTGGCGCTGATCTTGCGTCAAGTCGCGCTTGAAGACGATGGCCTGGTTCGCCGTGCCGTCGCCGGCGCCGGCCTTCGCCGCCTCGCCATAGAGGAAATAGGCATGGACGGGATCGGGCGCTGTCCCTACCCCCATGAGCTCGCACCAGGCGAGCATTTCGAGAGCGCGCGAGTCTCCCGCCTTGGCGCGGATGCGCAGCGCCTTGAGGTCGCCGGCGGCGGGCGAGCGCGCTTGCAGGCGCGCGGCAATGCCCTCCAGCGGGTCGCCGGGCGAGGGCGGCTGCGGCGCCGCCTTCTTCGCCGCGGGCGCTTTGGTCGGCGACGGCTCGGGCGGCGGCGCGACCGCGGTGGGCGCCGCAGCCGCGTGCTCCGGAGCGGCGCTCGGCGGCGCGGCGGCCGCCGACGCGGCAAAGGGTCCGGGTCCCGCCGGCGTCGCGTCGTAGCAGACCGCCGCGGCATCGGCGAGGCATTCGTACCGGCCCGTCAGCTTATAGAATTCCGCATGGGCGGGTGGGGTCGCGCTCGCTGCCGCGAGCACGAGCGCCAGGGCCAGCACGGGCTGGCGGCTTCGAGAGAGTTTGGCTTCGCTGCTGGGTCGCATCTGCATGGATGACGGTGCTCCGCATCGCCGTCCTTGCAAATCGCGCGCCAACGTTTTTCGCGCGCGCCCGCCCGCCATGCTCCGAGGACCGGCGGCGCGCCGCGGCGCTTCTTGCTGCGGTCCCGGCAGAATTTGCCGGGCGCCCGTCTCACTCGGCCGGTCGCGTGGCCCGCGCCGCTGCCGCGCTCGCGCGCGCCGGCGGCCCGTTCTCGACCTCGTCCGCGCTCGGCAGCCGCGCCGTGCTCCAGCCGCCGCCCAGCGCCTGGATGAGGGCGACGCTGGCCGTCAGGCGGTTCTGCCGGATATTGAGCGCCGTCTGCGCGTCGTTGAGCGCCGTCGTCTGCGCCACGACGACGCTGGTATAGGCGACGGTGCCGGCCTTGTACTGGTTGAGCGTCAGCCGCTCGGCTTCGCGGGCGGAGGCGACGGCGTCGTCCTCGACGGCCGCCTGCTCCGCGAGGACGCGGAGGGCGGCGAGCTGGTCCTCGACCTGCTGGAACGCCGTGAGCACGACCTGCCGGTAATTGGCGACGCTCTGCTCGTAGCCGGCGCGCGCCGCGGCGACCTGCGCGGTGCGCAGGCCGCCGTCGAAGACGGTCTGGACGAGGCTCGATCCGATCGCCCAGAGGCCGCTCGACGCCTGCAGGAGCTGGCCGATGGCGGGCGCGCTGAAGCCGCCGGAGGCGGTGAGGGTGAGGTCGGGGTAATACGCCGCCTCGGCGACGCCGATCTGCGCGTTCGTCGCCGCCATCTGGCGCTCGGCGGCGGCGATGTCCGGCCGCCTTTCGAGGAGCGCCGAGGGCATGCCGGGCGGGATGTCCGGCACTTGCGTCACGAGCGGGGCGGGGGCGATCGAGAATTCCGCCGCCGGCTTGCCGATGAGAGTCGCGATCGCATGTTCGAGCTGCGCCCGCTGCACGCCGACGGCGATCGCCTGGGCTTGCGTCGCCTTCAATTGCGTCTCGGCATTGGCGACGTCGGCCATCGTCGCCGTTCCGGCGGCATGCTGGTTCTGCGCGATGCGCAGCGAGATCGCGAAGGCGGCGGCCGAGCTGTCGAGGAGGCGCTTCAGCTCGTCGGCGACGCGCAGCTCGAAATAGTCGGTCGCGAGCTGCGCCTGGAGGGTGAGGCGCGCCGCGGCGAGATCCGCGGCCGTCACTTGCGCCGTCGCGATGTCGCCTTCGACCGCCCGGCGGATGCGTCCCCAGAGGTCGGGAACCCAGCTCGCGCTCGCGGTCGCATCGAAGACGTTCTGGACGCGTCCGCCGCCGCCGAGCGCCGATTTCGCCGTGCCCGAGCGCTGGCCGGAGGCGCTCGCCGACAGGGTCGGAAAGAAGCCGGCGCGGGCCTCGGCGACGATCGCCTGCGCCTGGCGGTAGGCCGCCTCGTCGGCCTTCAAGGTCTCGTTCGAGACCTCGACCTGCTGTTCGAGGGCGGCGAGGACCGGGTCGTTGTAGACGGCCCACCACGGCCCGCGATCGATTGTGTCCTGCGGCGTCCCGACCTTCCATCCGGCTTCCTTGTAGGCGACCGGGACCGGTGCCGGCGGGCGCTTGTAATCGGGCCCGACCGTGCAGGCGGCGAGGGCTGTTGCGGCGAGCGCCGCGGCGATGCGGCGGCGGCTGCGCTTCACTTTCCGAGCTCCGAGGCGGGGCGAGGCGATAGGCGCGGGTTCTTCCGGTGCCGCTTGAACCACAGGCGAAGGCGGTCGAGGTAGAGGTAGATGACCGGGGTCGTATAGAGCGTCAGGAGCTGGCTGACGATGAGGCCGCCGACAATCGAGATGCCGAGCGGCCGCCGCAGCTCGGCCCCGTCGCCGAAGCCGAGCGCCAGGGGCAGCGCGCCGAGCAGCGCCGCCATCGTCGTCATCATGATGGGTCGGAAGCGCAGCACCGCCGCCTCGTAGATCGCCTCGCGCGAGGCGAGGCCGCGGCTGCGTTCGGCGTCGAGCGCGAAGTCGATCATCATGATCGCGTTCTTCTTGACGATGCCGATGAGGAGGATGATGCCGATCAGCGCCATGATGCTGAACTCGGTGTTGCAGAGCATGAGCGCGAGCACGGCGCCGATGCCGGCCGAGGGCAGCGTCGACAGGATCGTCACCGGATGGACGTAGCTCTCGTAGAGTACGCCGAGGACGATGTAGACGGCGATGATGGCGGCGAGGATCAGGATCGGCTCGTTTGCGAGCGATTGCTGGAAGACCTTCGCCGTCCCTTGGAAGGTGCCGTGGATCGAGGCGGGCACGCCGATGCGGTTCATCACCGCGTCGATCGCCGCGACCGCCTGGCTCAGCGACTTGCCGGGCGCGAGGTTGAAGGAGATCGTGCTGGCGACGAATTGGCCCTGGTGATCGACTTCGAGCGGCGTGTTGCCGGGTCCGAAACGGCTGAAGGCGGCGAGCGGCACCATGGTCTCCCGCGCCGTGCTGACGGCGGCGCCGGTCGAGGCGCTGCCATGGCCGGTATTCGCCAACCGGTTGGTGGCGAGGTTGCGCGCCGTGTCGGTCGCGAGCGCGGCGGCGCTCAGCGCCGTGCTGGCGCCTTTGGTCTTGGATGGCGCCAGAGTGGTGCCGGCGACCGCGTTCGTTGCTTGCGTGCCGCCGACAGCGCCGCCTGCGGTGCTGACATAGATTTCCTTCAGCATCTCCGGGCTCTGCCAGAATTGCGGCGCCACCTCCATGACGACGTGATACTGGTTGAGCGGGTTGTAGATCGTCGAGACCTGCCGCTGTCCGAAGGCGTCGTAAAGCATGTTGTCGATCTGGCTTGGCGTCACGCCAAGGCGCGCCGCGGTGGCGCGGTCGATGACGAGGTCCGTCTCCAGCCCTTTCTGCTGCTGGTCGGAATCGACATCGGCCAGCTCGGGAAGCTGCTTCAGCGCCTCGGTGATCTTCGGACCCCAGCTGTAGAGGTCGGCGAGCTCGTCGGCTTGCAGGGTGAACTGGTATTGCGTGTTGCTGGCCCGCCCGCCGGCGCGGATGTCCTGGACGGCCTGCAGAAACAGCGTCGCCCCGGCGACTTGGCCGAGTTTGCCGCGCAAGCGCCCGATCACCTGGTCGGCCGAGAGCCGGCGCGCCGAAAGCGGCTTCAGCGAGATGAAGACGAAGCCCGAATTCGTCTGCGATCCGCCGGTGAAGCCGACGACGCTGTCGACCGCGGGATCGGCGCGCAGGATATCGATGAATTGCGCCAGCTTCTGCCGCATCGCCTGGAACGAGATGCTTTGATCGGCGCGGATGCCGCCGATGAGCCGGCCCGTATCCTGCTGCGGGAAGAATCCTTTCGGGACGATCTCGAAGAGGTAGACATTGAGCGCGACCGTCGCCAGCAGGACGAGGATCACCGGCCCCGAATTGCGCAGGACCCAGCGGAGCGTCCGCTCGTAAAGGCCGAGCGTCGCGGCGAAGACGCGCTCGCTGGCGCGTGCCAATCGGCCGGGCCGCTCGTTGCGCGTCGGCCGGATGAGATAGGCGCACATCATGGGCGTCGTCGTCAGCGACACCGCGAGCGAGACGAGAATCGCGACCGAGAGGGTGAGCGCGAACTCCCGGAAGAGACGGCCGATGATGCCGCCCATGAGCAGGATCGGCAGAAAGACGGCGACGAGCGAGAGGCTCATCGAGAGGACGGTGAAGCCGACCTCGCGCGCCCCTTGCAAGGCCGCCTGCAGGCGCGGCATGCCCGCCTCGATGTGGCGCGAGACGTTCTCCAGCACGACGATGGCGTCGTCGACGACGAAGCCGGTCGAGACGGTGAGCGCCATCAGCGACAGATTGTCGAGGCTGTAGCCGAGCAGATACATGGCCCCGAAGGTGCCGATCAGCGACACCGGAACGGCGACGCTCGGGATGAGGGTCGAGCGCCAGTCGCGCAGGAAGGCGAAAACCACGAGGATGACGAGGGCGATGGCGATGAGCAGCGTCCGCTCGACATCGCGGACGGAGGCGCGAATGGTGGTCGTGCGGTCGGCCGCCACGGCGAGGTCGATGTCGCTCGGGATCGAGGCCTCGAGCTCGGGCAGCAGCGCTTTGACGCGATCGACCGTGTCGATGATGTTGGCGCCGGGCTGGCGGTAGAGGATCACCAGCACCGAGGGCTTGCCATTCGCCAGGCCCTGATTGCGCAGGTTCTCGACCGAATCCAGGACCTCGGCGACATCGGAGAGGCGCACCGCGGCGCCGTTGCGATAGGCGATGACGAGCGAGCGGTATTGGGCGGCGAGGCGCGCCTGGTCGTTCGTATAGATCTGGTAGTGCCGCCCGCCGAACTCGATCGCCCCCTTGGGGCTGTTGGCGTTGGCGGATGCCAGCGCCGCCCGCACGTCTTCGAGGCCGATGCCGTATTTGAACAGCGCGCGCGGATTGAGCTCGACGCGCACGGCGGGCAGCGAGCTGCCGCCGATCGTCACCTGGCCGACGCCGTCGACCTGCGAGAGCTTCTGCTGCAGCACGGTGGCGGCGGAATCATAAAGCTGGCCCTGCGTCAGCGTGTTCGAGGTGAGCGCCAGGATCAGCACCGGCGCGTCGGCGGGATTGACCTTGCGGTAGGTGGGATTGCTGCGGAGCGCGGTCGGCAAATCGGCGCGCGCCGCGTTGATCGCGGCCTGGACGTCGCGCGCGGCGCCGTCGATGTCGCGATCGAGGCCGAATTGCAGGGTGATGCGCGTCGATCCGACGGCGCTCCACGACGTCATTTCGGTCACATCGGCGATTTGGCCGAGATGGCGCTCGAGCGGCGTCGCGACGCTTGTCGACATCGTCTCGGGGCTAGCGCCCGGCATCGTCGCGGAGACGGAAATCGTCGGAAAATCGACTTGCGGCAGCGGCGAGACCGGCAGCTTGAAGAAGGCAAAGAGGCCGGCGAGCGCGACTCCCAGCGTCAGCAGCGTCCTCGCGACGGGCCGCGCGATGAAGAGCGCCGACGGGTTCACGGGAGGGATCCCTCGGGCGATGCGCGCCGCCGCCCGCCGCCCGCGCGGCGCGCAAGCCGGCTCAGGCGATCGAAGGCGAGATAGATGACCGGGGTCGTGAACAGGGTCAGCACTTGGCTGAGGATGAGGCCGCCGACGATGGTGATGCCGAGCGGATGGCGGAGCTCGGAGCCGGTTCCGGTGCCGATCATCAGCGGCAGCGCGCCGAGGATGGCCGCCATCGTTGTCATCAGGATGGGTCGGAAGCGCAGCAGGCAGGCTTGGCGGATGGCCGCGCGCGGCGTCAAACCCTCCTCGCGCTCGGCGTCGAGCGCGAAGTCGATCATCATGATCGCGTTTTTCTTGACGATGCCGATGAGGAGAATGATGCCGATGATGGCGATGATGCTGAGATCGCTGCCGGCGATCATGAGGGCTAGCAGCGCCCCGATGCCCGCGGAGGGCAGGGTCGAGAGGATCGTGATCGGGTGGATGTAGCTCTCGTAGAGGACGCCGAGCACGATATACATCGTGACGATGGCCGCCAGGATGAGGAGGAGCTCGTTGCTGAGCGAGGCCTCGAAGGCGAGGGCCGCGCCCTCGAAATTCGTGATCATGCTGGCGGGGAGGCCGATCTCGCGCTCGGCCGCCTTGATCGCCGCGACGGCGCCGCCCAGCGAGGCGCCGGGTGCGAGGTTGAAGGAGATGGTCGCCGCCGGGAATTGCGCCAAGTGATTGATCTGGAGCGGCGCCGTCTGTTCGCTCACCGTCGCGATCGCCGAGAGCGGGACCTTGCCGCTGGCGGCGACCGATGACGGCAAATAGATCGAGGAGAGCGAGGTCAGCGAATTCTGCAGGGACGGATCGGCTTCGAGAATGACGCGGTACTGGTTCGACTGGGTGAAGATGGTCGAAACGATGCGCTGGCCGAAGGCGTCGTAGAGTGCGTTGTCGACGGTGGCCGGCGTGATGCCGAAGCGGCCCGCCGTGTCGCGATCGATCGTGATATAGGTGGAGAGGCCTCGATCCTGCAGGTTGCTGGCGACGTCGGTGATGTCGGGGATCTGCCGCAGCCTCTCCATGAGCTTCGGGATCCAGGTCGCGAACTCGGCGGGGTTGGCATCCTCGAGCACGAACTGGTATTGCGTGCGGCTCACCGTCGCATCGATCGTCAAATCCTGCACCGGCTGCATGTAGAGCGAGACTCCCGGCACCGCGGCCGTCTCCTCCTGCAGGCGCCGGATCACCTCGCTCGCCGTCGCCCGGCGGTCATCGCGCGGCTTCAGATTGATGAGGAAGCGGCCGCTGTTCAGCGTCGTGTTGGCGCCATCGACGCCGATGAAGGAGGAGAGGCTGACGACGTCGGGGTCGTCGAGGATGGCCGCCGCCAGCGCTTCCTGGCGCTCGGCCATGCCGGCGTAGGAGATGGATTGCGCCGCTTCGGAGATGCCCTGGATGAGCCCGGTGTCCTGCACCGGGAAGAATCCCTTCGGTATGACGATGTAGAGATACGCGGTGAAGCCGAGCGTCGCGACGGCGACGAGCAGGGTCGGGCCCTGGCGCTCCAGCACCCAATCGAGCGCCCGGCCGTAAGCGGCGATCACCGCGTCGAAGGCCTCCTGGCTCTTGCGCGCGATCGTCGACAGCTCGGCAGCGGGCCGGTGGCGGAGCAGCTTCGCGCACAGCATCGGCACCAGCGTCAGCGACACGACGGCCGAGATGAGGATGGTGACGGCGAGGGTAATGGCGAATTCGCGGAAGAGGCGTCCCACGACATCGCCCATGAAGAGGAGCGGGATCAGCACGGCGATGAGCGAGATCGTCAGCGACACGATGGTGAAGCCGATCTGCTTCGAGCCGTGCAGCGCCGCCTGGAGCGGCGACACGCCGCGCTCGATGTAGCGGGCGATGTTCTCGATCATGACGATGGCGTCGTCGACGACGAAGCCGGTGGCGATGGTGAGCGCCATGAGCGAGAGATTGTTGAGGCTGAAGCCGGCGAGGTACATGACGCCGAGCGTTCCGACCAGCGACAGCGGCACCGAGAGGCTGGGGATCAGCGTCGCCGGCAGATTGCGCAGAAAGAGGAAGATGACGAGGACGACGAGTCCGACGGCGAGCGCCAGCTCGAATTCGACAT
Organism: Alphaproteobacteria bacterium; assembly: GCA_021325525.1. Lineage (GTDB taxonomy): Bacteria > Pseudomonadota > Alphaproteobacteria > ATCC43930 > CGMCC-115725 > URHD0088. The sequence continues at coordinate 106 of JAJPHB010000100.1, read as the reverse complement.
CGGCGACCGAGGCGCGGATCGTCGTCGTGCGGTCGGTGAGCGCCTGGACATCGATGGCGGCGGGCAGCGCCGATTTCAGCTCCGGCAGCAGCGCCTTGATGCGATC
>JAJPHB010000073.1 GCA_021325525.1 Alphaproteobacteria bacterium | reverse complement strand
GAAACCGCGGCCGGCTTCTGTGGCATCGCCTGGAACGAGGCGGGGATCACGCGCTTCCAGTTGCCGGCCAGAACCGCCGAAGCGACGGAACGGCTCCTGCGGCGCCGGGCGCCCGGGGCGGAAGCCGCCACCCCCACGCCGGAGGTGGCCGGGATCGTCTCCGCGGCGCGGCGCTATTTCGCGGGCGAGGAGACAGATTTCTCGTCCGTGAAGCTCGACCTCGGCGGGCAGAGCGCGTTCTTCAAGGAAATCTATGCGGCGGCCCGTCGCGTCGGATGGGGACGCACGACGACCTATGGCGCCCTGGCGAAGGCGCTGGGCGCGGGGCCAGAAGCTGCGCGCGATGTCGGTGAGGCCATGGCCAAGAATCCCGTGGCGCTGATCATTCCCTGCCATCGCGTCTTGGCGGCCGGCGGCAAGCTCGGCGGCTTTTCGGCGCCAGGCGGCGCGGCGGCCAAGATCCGCATGCTTGCGCTGGAGGGCGTCCATCTTGCACCTGCAGAGCCGACCCAGCGATCCTTCGGGTTCTGAGGTCGGCCGCCGGCGTCCGGTTATGGGTGGCCATGCGCTCGCCGCGAATGACCTTCGGGATCGCGAGCGCTAGATTTGTGCCGATGACGAGAGGAGCGGCCATGGGAAAAACCCTAGAGGAATTCGCAGCGACATGCCGTCGCATCCTGAGCGACGAGCCGGGCCCGCCCGGCCGGGAGAAGGTCTGCGCGCTGCTGAAGGAGATGCTGAAGGACAAGGCCTTCATCGCCGCGCATCTCGGCGACGACACGCCGGAGCGGAAGATCCTCTACGAAGACCCGGAGCTCGGCTTCTGCATTCTCGCCCATCGCTACCGGACGGCGAAAGAGAGCCAGCCGCATGATCACGGCCCGACCTGGGCGATCTACGGCCAGGCCCTCGGCGAGACCGTGATGAGCGACTGGGCCCTCGTCGAGCCGGCGAGCGCGGCGAAGCCCGGCAAGGTACGGCATGTGCGGAGCTACACGCTGAAGCCGGGCATGGCGCATGTCTATAACGAGGGCGCGCTCCACTCGCCGCGCCGCGACGGACCGACGGCGCTTATCCGCATCGAGGGCAAGAACACCGAGACGTTTCGCCGCCTCGCCTACGAACGCGTGTGAGGACGCGCGGCTCTCACCCGTAATAGCCGAGCGCCTCCTTGGCGTTCACCCGGGCGCCCTTGTGGCCGCAGTTCCGGCAGCGGAATTGCGGGCCGAGGCGCTTCACCAGCAAGTCGAGCGACAGCCGCTCGCGCAGCACCATCGCCGCGAGCTCGGCGGTGTGGCCGCAGGACGCGCAGCGGACCGACACGCGCGCGCCCACCCGCAGATCGGCGATCCGGGCGAGATAGACCGGCACCATGCGCGGCGATTCGGGCATTTTCGCGCAGATAGTTCCTGTTTTGTTCCCAAGAACGATGGCGCATGCGCCGGCAGGCGTCAAGCCCTCCTGCGGCGACGATTCAGGCGGCCCTCGCCTGCGCGCCTTCGCGGATGAGGTCGGCCGCCTTTTCGCCGATCATGATGCAGGCGGCGTTGGTGTTGCCGGAGACGACGGTCGGCATGATCGAGGCGTCGGCGACGCGCAGCCCCTCGACTCCGCGAACGCGCAGCTGCGGATCGACGACCGCCATCGCATCGTTGCCCATCTTGCAGGTGCCGGCCGGGTGGAAGATCGAGCCGCCGTAGCGCCGCGCATAATCGAGCCATTCGTCGTCGGTCTGCACCCCCTCCCCCGGCAGATATTCCGACAAGATGAAATGCTGCATCTTCGGACCGGAGCAGATCCGGCGCCCGAGCTTCAGCCCGGCGACGAGCGTTTGGCGGTCGAGCTCGGCGGCGAGGTAATTGGCGCGGATCGCGGGCGGTGTCGCGGGATCGGCGCTCTTCAAGGTGATGGTGCCGCGGCTCTCCGGGCGAAGCTGGCAGACATTGGTGGTGAAGCCCGAGAATTTGTGCAGCCCCTCGGTCGGCCGGTCGGCGCTGAAGACGATGAAGTGGTACTGGATATCGGGCGACGCCAGCTCCTTGCGCGTCCGCGTGAACAAGCCGACCTGACCTGCGCTGATCGTCAGCGGTCCCTTGCGGAAGCAGACATATTGCAGGCCGACGCCGAGCTTCTTCAGCGGGTTCGCCATGATGTCGTTGACCGTGATCGGCAAGCGGCATTTGTGGCTGATGCGGGTCTGGAAATGGTCCTGGAGGTTGCGCCCGACGCCGGGAAGCTCGTGAATGACCAGGATGCCGTGGCGCGCCAGCTCCTCGGCAGGGCCGATGCCCGAGAGCAGCAGGGTCTGCGGCGAGTTGATCGCGCCCGCAGCGAGAATGACCTCGCGCCGCGCGCGCAGCCGCAGGGTTTCGCCGCCGCGCCGCACCGAGACGCCGACTGCCCGCCGACCCTCGAAGAGGATGCGCTCGGCGAGGGCATGGGTCAGAACCCGGAGATTGCCGCGCCTCATCGCCGGTCGCAGGAAGGCGATCGCCGTGCTGCAGCGCCTGCCGTTGCGCGTCGTCAGCTGGTAATAGCCGACGCCCTCCTGGCTCGGCCCGTTGAAATCCTCGTTGCGCGGAATGCCGAGGGCGACCGCCTCCTCGATGAAGGCTTCACAGAGAGGATGCCGCTCGCCGAGGTTGGAGACGCAGAGCGGCCCGCCGACGCCGTGCAGCGCGTCGGCCCCGCGCATCTGGTGCTCAGATTTCTTGAAGTAGGGCAGCACATCGGCGAAGGACCATCCGGGGTTGCCGAGCTGGCGCCAATGGTCGTAATCCTCGGCCTGGCCGCGGATATAGACGAGGCCGTTGATGCTGGAGGAGCCGCCCAGAACCTTGCCGCGCGGCCAGAAGATGCGCCGCCCCGCGACCCCCTCGTCGGGCTCGGTCTCGTAGCACCAGTTGACGCGGCGGTCGGTGATCGTCTTGCCGTAGCCGATCGGGATGTGGATCCAGATGCTGCGGTCCTTGCCGCCGGCCTCGATGACGACGACGCGGCAGGTGGGATCCTCGGAGAGTCGGTTCGCGAGGACGCAGCCGGCCGAGCCCGCGCCGATGATGACGTAATCCGCCTCGATCTCCTCGGGCCCCGCCTTCCTCGCCATATTCTCCTCCCCTCCCGTCATCACATTGCAGCACCACGATCCTAGCAGCTTCCGCGCCGATTGCAGCGTCGCTTGCGCCTCTGTCGCCCGGCGCCTACCCTGCCGCTCGGGTCGCAACCAAAGGACATATGGCGCCATGAACCTTTTCGATCTCTCGGGTCGCGTCGCGCTCGTCACCGGCGGCAATGGCGGGATCGGGCTCGGCATGGCGCGCGGCCTTGCCGGGGCGGGAGCGGCCATCGTCATCGCCGGCCGCAATGCGGCGAAGAGCGCGGCGGCGGTGAAGGCGCTCGAAGCCGCGGGCGCGCGGGCCGCGGCGCTCGAAGCCGACCTCGCCGACGCCCAGGCCTGCGCCGCGCTGGTCGCAGCGGCGGCGCGGCGCTTCGGGCGGCTCGACATCCTCGTCAACAATGCCGGGATCAACATCCGCAAGCAGCCGCAGGACTACACGATCGCCGAATGGAACGAGGTGCTGGCGACGAACCTCACCAGCGCCTTCGCCTGCGCCCACGCGGCCTATCCCGAGATGAAGAAGGCGGGCGGCGGCAAGATCATCAATATCGGCTCGATGATGTCGATCTTCGGCGCCTCCTTCGTTGCCGCCTATGCCGCGAGCAAGGGCGGCATCGTGCAGATGACGAAGGCGCTCGCCACCGCCTGGGCCAAGGACAACATCCAGGTGAACGCGGTCCTCCCGGGCTGGATTGACACGGAGCTCACGCGCCGCGCCCGCGAGCAAGTCGAAGGCCTGCACGACCGCGTCCTGGCGCGAACGCCGGCCGGGCGCTGGGGCGTGCCGGAGGACCATGCCGGCATCGCGATCTTCCTCGCCAGCAAGGCGTCGGACTTCGTCACCGGGGCCGCGATCCCGGTCGATGGCGGCTATTCGGTGCAGGGGTAACGGCGCGGACCCCTCCCCCCCGCTGGCGCCCTATACCGCGAGCGCCATGCCGTCGTGGCTGGGATCGGCGGCGCCGGTCCAGCGGCCATTCTCGATCTTGATGCCGTGCACGGCGGCGAAGGCGTAGCTGAGATAGGAGCGGGCGATGCGGTAGCCTTCGGCTTCGAGCGCCGCCGTCACGAAGTTCGGGATGCGGTTCGAGACGTCGATGAGATCGCTCGTCGCCGAGAAGCGCGGCGCCACGACGGCATCGAGGATCGGCATGCCGAAATCGAGGACATTGAGGATGGCCTGCAAGACGCCCATGGCGATCTGCGTGCCGCCCGGCGCGCCGATGACGAGATGCGGCGCCTCGTCCTTGAAGGTGATCGTCGGCACGATCGAGCTGAAGCGGCTCTTGCCGGGCGCGATCGATCCCGCCCGCCCAGGCCGCGGGTCGAAGACGCCCATGCAGCCATTGTACATGAAGCCGAGCCCCTCGGTGACAACGCCCGAGGGCATGCCGAGCGAATGCGTCATGGCGACGGCATTGCCTGCCTCGTCGATGACGGAGACATGCGTCGTGTCCTTGGATTCGGCGGCGCCGAGGCGTTCGACCGTCGCCCGCTCGCCCGATTCGATCGCCGCCGCCAGCTCGCGCGCATAGCGCTTGTCGAGAAGGCGCGCCACCGGCACCTCGACGAAGGCTGGATCGCCGATGAAGCGGTCCTTGTCGCTCGTCGCCCGCTTCATCGCCTCGGCGACGGTTCGAATGTATTGCGGCGTGTTGTGGCCGAGGGCGGCGAGATCGAAATTCTCGAGGATGTTCAGCATCTCGAGCAGCATGATGCCGCCGCCCGGCGGCTTGTTCGTGGCGATGCTGCAGCCGCGATAGGAGCCCCAGAGCGGGTCGACGCGCGTCGTCCGGTAATTCTTGAGGTCGTCGTAGCTGAGGAGACCGCCGTTCCGCGCCATGTCGGCCGCGATCTCCTCGGCGATCTCGCCCGAATAGAAGATATCGGCGCCGTGCTCGGCGATGCGGTGCAGCGTCCGCGCCATATCGGAGTTCCTGACGCAAGTGCCGGGGGCGTGCGGCGCGCCGGCGGTGTCGAGATAGATGCGCCGTCCCGCCGGAGTGTGGGCGAAGCGCTGGGGCATCTCGACGCGGCCCATGCCCTCGATCCGCGTCCAGAAGCGGTGGACATGCGGGCGGACGACGAAGCCGCGCTCGGCGTGTTCGATCGCCGGCCGGACGATGTCGCGCCAGGCCATGGTCCCGAACTCCGTCTGCGCCTCGAAATAGGCCTTGAGGCTGCCCGGAACGGTGATCGACTGGTATCCGACGTCGTTGACGCGGCCTTTCAGGATGAAGCCGAAGCCGTCCCGCGTCTCCCCCTCGATGAGATCCTCCCACATGCCGGGCGTCGCCGCGGCCGGGGCGCGGCCGTGGAAGTCGATGAAGGTGTGGACGCCCTTCCTCGGCAGGTAGAGATGGAGGCTGCCGAAGCCGGCGATGCCGGTCATCTGCGGGTCGACGACGCCCTGCACCAGCGCGCAGGCGATCGCGGCGTCGACAGCGTTGCCGCCGCGGCGCAGCACGAGGGCGCCGGCTTCCACTGCTTCGGGCTGCGGCGCAACGATCATTCCGTGGGTCATGAGCCTCTCCTTCGCCCGCGCTCGCTCATCCTAGCGCGGCACCGCCCACAGGACGACGAGGATGAAGAGCGGATAGGCGGCGAGAAGCAGGACGCCCTGCCCTCGCCCGAGCTTTCCCCGCCACGCCGCAAGCGCCACGACGAGGGCAAGCGACGCCAGCATGCAGAGCCAGGGCAGATGCAGCGCCGCCGCATCGCGCAAGACGAGCGGGCGGGCGAGCGCCCCGGCGCCGAGCGTCATCGTGACGTTGTAGGCGAAGGAGCCGACGACGCCGGCGACCGCCGCCTCGGCCGCACCGCGCCGCGCCGCGGACCAGGCGAGCACGACGAGCTCGAAGGCCGTGGCAAATCCGACGATGGTGAGGCCGAGCAGCGTCTGGGTCGCTTCGACCGCGGTCACGCGGCGAACGACCTCGACGAGGAGAGTGGCCCCGCCCGCCATCGCCGCGACGCCGACAAGGACCATCAGCAGCGCGCGCCCGATGCGGCCCGGCGGCTTGCCGGCTGCCTCCGCCAGCTCGTGGACCTCGCCGAGGGCGGGCGGCTTGCGCTCGGCAATCCAGATCGCTGCGACATAGAGGCCGTAGAGCGCAACGAGGATAGCGCCGGCCGCGCGCGAGATCCTGCCATCCCAGGCGAGCCACGCCGCCGCGGCGCCGAGCGGCAGGCCGAGCAGCGCGTAACGCATAACGTCGGCGCGAAACGGGAGCGGCGCCACCGCAGCCCCCACTCCGAGAGCAACAAGAGAGACCGCGACATTGGCGCCGATGACATCGCCGAGTGCCACTCCGGGCGCATGGCCGAGCGCCGCGGCGACGACGGTCGCGAGCTCTTCGGGCTCGGCCCCGGCGAGGAGCAGCGCCAGGGCAAAGGCACTGACGCCGAGCCGCGTCGCCGCGGCTCCCAAATGCTCGGCGAAGGCTTCGGCGCCCCAGACGATGGCGGCGATGCCGAGGAGGAACGCAAGCCCCCACAGAAGCATCATCGTGACGGGCGCCTCTCGGTCGAAATCCCGGTACACGGCAAGGGCGCGGCTCTCGACCTACGGCTTGCGCCACAAATCGTGCGTGACCGTGCCGGTCGCATGTGGGGGCAATGCGAGCCAGTCCTGGTGACGCAAGGTCGCCGCCGTGTCCTCGCGGCCGCTTCGCCAGTGCTCGCGCATGGTGAGCTCGGAGAACTCATAGTCGCGGTTGTCGCCTTCGTAATTCTTGCGGCGATAGATGAGGTGGATGATGTTGACGAGCGCCGGCCGCGCCGCCTCGCGCAGCGCGGCGACCTCGGGCGCGTCCCGCAATTCGGCGGGGAGCTTCTCCAGCAGCGTCGCGATGTTGTTGCAGAGCTTTTGCTGATAGGCCGCGACGTCGGTGTTGAGCCGCGTGCGGCTCGAATAGGTGATGTCCTTGCGCCGCTCCATGACGCTGATGATATCGCGCGGGAGCTCGCCGCGCGCGCTCCAGAGATCGACTTGAAAGACCAGCATCGCGCGCTGCCGGTTCTCGTCGAGCACGTATTGCAGCGGCGTGTTCGAGACGACGCCGCCATCCCAATAATGCTCCCCCTCGATCTCGATCGCGGGAAAGCCGGGCGGCAACGCGCCGCTCGCCATCACGTGCTCGGGGCCGATGCGCTGGCGTGCGGTATCGAAATAAACGGAATTGCCGGTCCGCACATTGGCGGCGCCGAGGCTGAGCCGCGTCTTCCCGCCATTGATGCGGGCGAAGTCGACGAAGCGTTCCAGCGTCGCGCGGAGCGGCGTCGTGTCGTAGAAGCTCGTCGCCTCGGCCGTGCCCGGGGGCGCGAGGAAGGGCGACAGGAGTCGCGGCGCGAAGAAACCGGGCTGGCCGATCAGCAAGGTCTTCGTGGCGCTCAACTGATTGAGGGCGACACGCCCGTCGCCCTCGGCCATGAACTGCGCGACGAAGCGCTCCATCGGGCCCCAGAAGGCGGGCGAGCTGATGGTCTGCCAGAAGCCGCGAAGCGCGTCGCGGCGCCGTTCCGGCGGATTGCCGGCGATGAGCGCCGCGTTGATGGCGCCGATCGAGACCCCCGCCAGCCAGCGCGGCTCGATGCCGTGGTCGGCGAGCGCCTCGAAGACGCCCGCCTGGTAGGCGCCGAGCGCGCCGCCGCCCTGCAGAACAAGGGCGACGCAATCATAGGCCTGGATCATGTCCAGCAGGCTCCGGCCCGACATTGCATTCCCTCCGGCTTGATGATCGAGGCGATCCTGTCACCACTGCGCGCACAATGGCAACTTCCGCCCCGGCGGCGCAATCGCAGGTATTCCCAACTGGCGAATCACGCATAGGATTGGGGGCGAAACCGAAGGGGGTGCCTGGCGGAGATGGCCCGAAGCTACGCCGACGATCCGATCCTGCTCGAGATGTTCCGCTACTGGGACCGCAAGCGCGGCGGTCGCGCCATGCCGGCCCGGCGCGACCTCGACCCGACCGAGATTCCGAAACTGCTCCCGCATCTGCGGATCACCGAGATCATCGAGGGCGGGCGCCGGTTTCGCTATCGCCTCGTCGGCACCGCCATCGTCGAGGCTTTCGGCAGCGATTTCACGGGCAAATATGTCGACGAGCTCTATTCGCCCGAGCGCGCCGCCGCGATCGAGAGCAACTACCGCAGGGTATGTGCCGAGAAGCGGCCCATCTTCCGGCGCAGCCGCTACATCACCCTCAAAGGCTACGACATCATTGCCAACCGGTTGTTGGCGCCGCTGTCGGAGAATGGCCGCGAGGTCGACATCGTCATCGCGGCCCTCACCTTTGAATTCGGCTCCGCTCTCGAGCGGAGGATCGATCCCGGCGCGGCCGCCGATCCCGCCGCCGATCATCTCGAGATCCTTTAATCCAACGCCGCAAGGTTGGAACCCTCGCAAGCCCGCACCGTTCCGACACATACATCAGCCAAGACGATCGGTTCGGGAGATGGTGTTCGACAGCATCGAGTTCGATCCCTTTCGCTTCGCCTATGTCGTGCGCAAGGGAAGCAGGCGCTGGGAGGTGCCGCTCGACCTCATTCGCAGCATCAAGGACCCGGACTTCCTCGACGCGGTGAACGCCGCGGCCGATCTCGCCTGGAAAGAGGGGCGCGTCACGGCCGAGGAGGTTGGGCGCAATCCGGTGCCGCCGAAGCCGCGGAGCCACGGCTGAGGCGAAGGGATCGGGGCCTGAGGCATCGGCGGGGCCCGATCGGATAGGCAGCCGAGCGTCTGCACGTGCCCCGAGCGCGCGAACGCAGCTTCCGCGACCGCGTGGGTTTCATCTGAGCCTTCGGCCCCATTCGGACGTTAAGAGCAGCAGGGTGTCGCAAGGCGCGGACCTGCCCGCGCCGATCCTGGAAGGAGCCAGCCCATGGCATCGATGACCGCGAGTGACGTCCTCGTCGAGACGCTGATCGATTGGGGCGTCGATACGATTTTCGGCCTGCCCGGCGACGGCATCAACGGGATCATCGAGGCGCTGCGGACGCATCAGGACAAGATCCGGTTCATCCAGGTCCGCCATGAGGAAGCCGCCGCCTTCATGGCCTGCGGCTATGCGAAATGGACGGGCCGGCTCGGCTGCTGCATCGCCACCTCGGGTCCGGGCGGCATCCACCTTCTCAACGGGCTCTACGACGCGAAGCTCGACGGGGCGCCGGTGCTGGCGATCACCGGGCTGCAATTCCATGACCTCCTCGACACCCACACGCAGCAGGATGTCGAGCTGGACAAGCTCTTCATGGATGTCGCCGTCTACAACACGCGGATCATGGGGCCGGCGCATGTCGAGAACGTCGTCAGCCTCGCCTGCCGCACGGCCCTGGCTTATCGTGGCGTCGCCCATGTGACGATGCCGGTGGACATGCAGTCCGAGCCGGTGAGCCGCGACATGCGGTCGAAGCGCAACCGGCCGCACCACGTTTCGGAGCTGATGGCCGAAGGCGCGCATGCGCCGAGCCCGGCTCAGCTCGTGCGCGCCGCGGAAATCCTGAACGCCGGCAAGAAGATTGCGATCCTGGCGGGCCGCGGCGCGCTCGGCGCCGAGGACGAGCTGACCGAGATCGCCGAGCTGCTTGGAGCGCCCGTCGCGAAACCCTTGCTCGGCAAGGCGTGCCTGCCAGATGCCAGCCCCTATTCGGTGGGCGGCGTCGGCCTCCTCGGCACCCGCCCGGCGCAGGAGGCGCTCGAGAATTGCGACACGCTCCTCATCATCGGCAGCTCCTTCCCCTATATCGAATTCTATCCGAAGCCGGGGCAGGCGCGCGCCGTACAAATCGAGCTCGACCCCAAACGGATCGGACTGCGCTATCCCGCGGAGGCCGCCCTCGTCGGCGACACCATCCGCGTGCTCCGGGCACTGAAGCCGCATCTGAAGCGCAATGAGAACCGCGCCTTTCTCGAGACCGCGCAGAAGGGCATGGCCGAATGGAACCGGCTGATGGCGGAGCGCGGCACCCGACGCGACATGCCGATGAAGCCGCAAGTGGTGGCGCACGAGCTGGGACAGTGCCTTGCCGACGACGCCGTCATCGCCACCGATTCCGGCACCATCACGACCTGGGTTGCGCGGCATGTGCCGATCCGCGGCAGCATGCAATTCACCTGCTCCGGCAATCTCGCGACGATGGCCTGCGGCCTTCCCTACGCCATCGCGGCGGCCGTGGCCTTCCCCGGTCGCCAGGTCGTGGCCTTCGTCGGTGACGGCGGCTTCACCATGCTGATGGGCGAGTTTGCGACCTGCGTCAAATACAAGCTCCCGGTGAAGGTCGTCATCGTCAAGAACAACAGCCTCGGCCAGATCAAATGGGAGCAGATGGTGTTCCTCGGCAACCCCGAATATGTCTGCGACCTCCACCCCATCGATTTCGCGCAATATGCCCGCGCCTGCGGCGGTGACGGCTTCACAATAGAGAAGCCGGAAGAGTGCGGCACGATCCTGCGCCAGGCCTTGCAGGCGCCGGGCCCCGCCATCATCCAGGCCGTCGTCGACCCGAACGAGCCGCCCATGCCGCCCAAGGTCAAGGCCGAGCAGGCGCTGCACTTCGCCGAGTCCTTGGCGCGCGGCACGCCGAACCGCGGCAAGATCGCGCTGACCGTCGCCTCCGACACGGTGCGCGAGATGGTGTGAGCGTGCGGAGCGCGGTCAAGATCGCCGAGGTCAAGGCGAGCGCCTACACCGTCCCGACCGACGGGCCCGAGGCCGACGGCACCTTTCGCTGGGACAAGACGACGATCGTCCTCGTCGAGGCGGCGGCCGGCGGCAAGACCGGCCTCGGCTACACCTATGGCGATGCCAGCCTCGCCCATCTCGTCAACAAGACGCTCGCCGAGCAGGTCGTCGGCGAGGACGCGCTGTCGGTGACGGGGCCGCTGCGTAAGATGTACTGGCGCGTCCGCAATCTCGGGCGGGCCGGCGGGTCGGCGATGGCAATCTCGGCGGTCGACGCCGCGCTCTGGGATCTGAAGGCGAAGCTTGTCGATCTGCCGCTCGCGATCTTGCTGGGACCGGTGCGCGAAGCGGTCCCTGTCTATGGCAGCGGCGGCTTCACCACCTACTCGGAACGGCAGCTTCGCGACCAGCTCGATGGATGGGCGTCCCAAGGGATGCGCTGGGTCAAGATGAAGGTCGGCAGCGATCCCGCCGCCGATGCCGGCCGCGTCCACGCCGCGCGCAAGGCGATCGGCGACAAGACCGAGCTCTTCGTCGATGCCAATGGCGCCTATACGCGCAAGGAGGCGCTCGCCTTCGCCATCCGGTTCGCGCAGGACGGCGTCACCTGGTTCGAGGAGCCGGTGTCGAGCGACGATCTCGACGGGCTGCGCCTCATGCGCGACCGGGCGCCGGGCGGCATGGAGATCAGCGCCGGGGAATACGGCTACGACATCTTCTATTTCCGGAACATGCTGCGGGCCGGCGCGGTCGACGTGCTGCAAGCCGACGTGACGCGCTGCGGCGGCATCAGCGGCATGATGGAGGTCGAAGCCCTGTGCCGTTCGCAATGCCTCGCCATGTCGAGCCACTGCGCCCCGGCGCTGACCTTGGCCTGGGGCTGCGCGGCGCCCAATGTCCGCCATCTCGAATGGTTTCACGACCACGTGCGGATCGAGGCGATGTTCTTCGACGGCGCACCGCAACCCAAGGACGGCGTCATTCGGCCTGATTTGACCCGGCCCGGCAACGGCCTCGCTCTCAAGCGCGAGGACGCCAAGCGCTACGCCGTCTGATGCCGGTCACCCGCGACGGAGGCCCCTATGAGCAGCGCATTCGAGCCCACGCAGGAAACCCGGCGACGCGGGCCATCCCGCCGCGGCGATTTCGAGAGAGAGACCGTCTACCGCGATTCGCCGGCCGGCCGCCGCGTTTCGGCCGAATATGAAAAGGTGCCGCGGCGCGCGCTGCGCGGCCTGCGCAGCGAGCTCGAGCGCCGCACCCGCGCCGAGATTCGCTTCGACCAGACCGCGCGCGCCTTGTACTCGACGGATGGTTCCAACTACCGCCAAGTGCCGATCGGCGTCGTCATTCCGCGCAGCATCGACGATGTCGTCGAAACGATGGCTGTCTGCCGCGAGCACGACGTTCCGTTTCTCTCGCGCGGCGGCGGCACGAGCCTCGCCGGGCAGTGCTGCAATGTCGCGGTCGTCGTCGACTTTTCGAAGCACCTCAACCGCCTTCTCGCGCTCGACCCGGTGCGGCGCATCGCCCGCGTCGAGCCCGGAATCATTCTTGACAGCCTGCGCGGCGAAGCCGAGCGGCATCACCTCACCTTCGGTCCCGACCCGTCGACGCACGACCACAACTCGCTCGGCGGCATGATCGGCAACAATTCCTGCGGCGTCCATTCCGTGATGGCAGGCCGGACCGCCGACAATGTCGAGTGGCTCGATGTCCTGACTTATGACGGGCTGCGCATGACGGTCGGCCCGACGAGCGAGGACGAGCTCCGCGCCATCATCGCCGAGGGCGGACGGCGCGGCGACATCTACCGCCGCCTCGACACGCTGCGCCAAAAATACGGCGACCTCGTCCGACAGCGCTATCCGAAGATCCCGCGCCGCGTTTCCGGCTACAATCTCGACAACCTGCTGCCCGAGAACGGCTTCAATGTGGCGCGCGCGCTCGTCGGCAGCGAGGGCACCTGCGTTGCAGTCCTCGAAGCCGGCTTGCGTCTCGTGCCGAGCCCGCCCGAGCGCGTCCTCGCAGTGCTCGGCTTCAGCGATATCTTCACAGCGGGCGATGCCGTCCCGGCCGTCCTGGAGCACCGGCCGATCGGCCTCGAAGGCATCGACCAGGAGCTCGTCTCCTTCATGAAGGAAAAGCACCTGCGGGCCGAGGATGTGGCGCTCCTGCCCGAGGGATGCGGCTGGCTCATCGCCGAATTCGGCGCCGACACCCGCGGCGAGGCGATCGCCAAGGCGGAGGCCATGATGGCGGCCCTCCGCCTCCGCGCGCGACCGCGCTCGGCTCAGCTCTTTACCGATCTTTCCGAGCAGCAGCGGATCTGGCGCGTCCGCCGCTCGGGCCTCGGCGGCACCGCCTTCGTGCCGCATCATCCCGATACCTGGGAAGGCTGGGAAGATTCCGCGGTGCCGCCCGACCGGGTCGGCGATTACCTGCGCGAGCTGAAGACGCTCTTCGGCAAATACGGCTACGACTCGGCGCTCTACGGGCATTTCGGCGACGGCTGCATCCACTGCCGCATCAATTTCGGCCTTCGCGACGAGGGCGGGATCGAGCGCTGGCGCGCCTTCCTCGACGAGGCGGCCGATCTCGTGGTGCGCTTCGGCGGCTCGATTTCGGGCGAGCATGGCGACGGCCAATCGAAGGCCGAGCTCCTCGACAAGATGTTCGGCCGCGAGTTGCTGGAAGCCTTCCGCGAGTTCAAGGCGATCTGGGATCCCGGCTTCAAGATGAATCCGGGGAAGATCGTCGACCCGTTCCCGATCACTTCCAATCTGCGCCTCGGCCCCGAATACCGGCCGGCGCATCCGAAGACGCATTTCGCCTTCCCCGACGATCACGGCTCCTTCGCCCATGCGGCGATGCGCTGCGTCGGCGTCGGCGAGTGCCGCCGCATCACCAGCGACGAAGGCGTCATGTGCCCCTCCTACATGGTGACGCATGACGAGAAGGATGTGACGCGCGGCCGCGCCCGCGCTCTCTTCGAGATGATGCATGGCGGCGTCATCGATGAGGGCTGGCGGAGCGACGCCGTGGCGGAGACGCTCGAACTCTGCCTGTCGTGCAAGGGCTGCAAGAGCGACTGCCCCGTCAATGTCGACATGGCGACATACAAGGCCGAGTTCCGCTCGCATTACTACAAGCGCCGCCTGCGGCCGCGCGTCGCCTATTCGATGGGTCTCATCTACTGGTGGGCGCGCATCGCCAGCACGATGCCGCCGCTCGCGAACGCGCTGACGCAGACGCCCGGCCTGGCGGCGCTCGTCAAGGCGGCGGGCGGCATCTCACCGCATCGCAAGATGCCGCCCTTCGCGCCCCGCACCTTCACGAGCTGGCTGCGCGACCGTGCGACGCCGAATCCCGGCGGCCCCAAGATCATTCTCTTTCCCGACACTTTCACCAACTACTTCCGGCCCGAGACGGCGATCGCGGCGACGCATGTGCTCGAGACCGCCGGTTGGCAGGTGGCCATCCCGCGACGCCCGCTTTGCTGCGGACGCCCGCTCTACGACTGGGGCATGCTCGATTTGGCGAAGCGCCAGCTGCGCCAAGTCATGACCTGCCTCGGCGAGGAGATCGCCGACGGCGTCCCGATCGTCGGCCTCGAACCTGCCTGCACCGCCACCTTCAGAGACGAGCTCGTCAACCTCTTCCCGAAGGACGAGCGCGCCAAGCGGCTGAGCCGGCAGACATTCCAGTTCAGCGAGTTCATCGAACGATACTGCCAAGACCTCGTCATGCCTCGCCGCCGGCGCCACGCTCTCGTCCAGATCCATTGCCATCACCATGCGGTGATGAAGGCGGATGCGGAACGACGCCTCATGCGGCGGCTCGGCCTCGATGCCGCGGTGCTGCCCTCGGGGTGCTGCGGCATGGCCGGCTCCTTCGGCTTCGAGACCGACAAGTACGATGTCTCAATGAAGGCGGCCGAGAGGGTTCTTCTGCCGCGCATCCGTGCCGCGCGAGCCGATGCCGTCATTCTCGCCAATGGCTTCAGCTGCCGCGAGCAGATCGAGCAGGCAACCGGGCGCCAGACCCGGCACATCGCCGAGCTGATGGCGGAAGGCCTCGGTTTCACGGCCGCAAAGCCTGCGTTTCAGCCACTGCGATCCGGCACGACCGTCGCAGCGGTTGCGGGCGCGGCGGCGCTGCTCCTCGGCGCGGCGGGCGCCGCTTACGCTCTGAGGCGGCACGTCGCGCGAAGCTGAGGTCAGGAAAGGCGCGGCCGCGCCGGCCGTGCCGCGGCGCCGCTCACGAGGAAGGCAAGGAGGCCGGCGGCGCAGGCCATGATCGCGCCGCGATGCCGCGACACCCACAATTCGAGGCTGCGCGATCTCGCACGGCCTCCGTAAGGGCCGTGTGCGCCGTGGTCGCCGGCAACCGGCGCAAAGAGGTTGTCGGGCGCAGCAGGATCGGCGAGCTCCCGGCTCATCTGACCGCCATATGCTTTGCGCGCGAGGAGGCGATCGAGCAGGCCGGGCGCCAGCATCATGCCGAGAATCGCCTGCACCGTCGAGCCGCCGACCCAGACTTCGCGGCGGCGCGAATGGGCGGCGAACCAGATCGCACGCGCCGCCAGCTCGGGTTCGAAGATGGGCGGCACGGGTTGGGGCCGCCGCGGCAGCTTGTTGCGGCACCACTCGAATTGCGGCGTGTTGAGCCCCGGCATCTGCACCATGGTGAGGTGAACCTTGACGCCGTCATGGATGAGCTCGCTGCGCAGGCTGTCGGTGAAGCCGCGGATGGCGAATTTGGCGCCGCAATAGGCCGATTGCAGCGGGATCGCCCGGTAACTCAGCGCCGATCCGACCTGGACGATGACGCCCTTGTTGCGCGGTCGCATGCGCTTCAGCGCCGCCATCGTGCCATGGACGAAACCAAGATAGGTGACCTCGGTGGCGCGGCGAAATTCCTCGGCCGTGATCTCGTGCAGCGGCGCAAAGATCGTCGTCATCGCCGCGTTGACCCAGATGTCGATCGGACCGAATTTGCGCTCGACCGCGGCGGCCGCCGCCTCGACCGCGTCGGCATCGGCGACATCCGCCGGAATTGCGAGTGCCTGGCCGCCTGCCGCTTCGACCTCGACGGCGGCGCCGTCGAGCCCGTCGCGGCCGCGCGCGATCAATCCGATTCGGGCGCCGCGGCGCGCGAAGAGCCGCGCCGTTGCCCGGCCGACGCCGGCAGTGGCACCCGTGATGACGACGACTTCCGGCATGCTGCGCTCTCCAAAATTATGGAAGGATGAGAACCGAGCGGCGCGGCGCACCGCCGACTATGGCGGCGAGGTCGCGCAGCCGCCCGAACGGACCGAAGAGTCGCCCGCCCTTGATGTGGCGCTGCGCACGGTCGGCATGGCTGCCAGCCAGCGCCGCCGACCCGCCGCTGCGGTAGAGCTCGAAATGCGTCGCCAGCGTGATGACGGCGAGGTGCACGAAGCCTTGCGGGAAATTGCCGAGAAACGCCTCCGTCTGCGGGTCGATTTCCTCGGAATAGAGGCCGACGTCATTGGCCTTCGTCACCATCCGGTCGAAGAGCTGCGCCGCCGCGTCATGGGCCCCCTGATGCAGCAAGGCGCCGGCGAACCAGAAGCTCGACATGAGGAACGCGCCCTCCTCGCCGCCCATGCCGTCCTCGGTGCGGTAGCGGCGCAGGTAGTGCCCCTCACCGAGCTCGTCCAGAATGGCATCGAGAGTGCGCGCCATCACACCCTCCCGAAGCGGGAATCCCAGCCACGGCGTGATGAGCAGCGCCGCATCCATGCCCGTGCGTCCGAAAGCGCCGACGAGATGCCCGTTGATGACGCCCTCTTCATGGACCGCCTGGCAGATCGCGCGTTGAGCCTCCGCCCAGGACGGACGATCGCCGAACATGCGCGCGGCCCGATCGAGGGCGACCCAGCACATGATCTTCGAATAGACGAAATGCTGACGCTCCGAGCGAATCTCCCAGATCCCGTTGTCGCGCTCGCGCCAGCCTTGCGCGGCGCAATCGGCGAGATAGACGAGCGCCGACCGCTCCCCAGCATTGAGGCGCCCGCCGAGCGCCTCGTAGAGATAGGCGAGGTCGATGGTTTCGCCGAAGATGTCGAGCTGCCGTTGCTTGGCGGCGGCGTTGCCGATGCGCACCGGCCCGCTGTCGCGGTAGCCGGAAAGGCTCGTCAGGTCCTCCTCCTCGGAAACCAGCTCGCCGGCGACGCTGAACATGAGATGCACGCCCTTGCGCCGCAGATGGCGCTGATGCAGGAATTCGACATAGGCCTGCGCCTCGGCGCCGTAGCCGAGGGCCGTCAGCGCGTAGAGCATATAGGCCGCGTCGCGCAGCCAGCAGTAACGATAGTCGAAATTGCGCGGCCCGCCGATCCGCTCCGGCAAGGAGGTGGTGGGCGCGGCGACGATGGCGCCGGTCGGCGCGAAAGTGAGAAGCTTCAAGGTGACCGCGCTGCGCCGCACCATCGCCGCATGAGCGCCCTCGTAGCGGCACGTCCCGATCCAGTCCTGCCAGAAGCGCCGCGTCGTGCCGAGGAGGCGGTTGGCGGCGCCGAGCGGGTCGAGATGCGGGATGGCGGCGGGCGCCACTATGAAGCAGACGACGTCGCCCGCAGTCAGCTCGAACCGCGCCGACGCCTCGCCCCCCGACACCGTGATCGGGACAGTCGCATGCAGAGCCGGCACGCCCTTCCCGGTGGCGACGCCGCCGTCGCAAGCGAGCGTCGGGGCCGACATCTTCTTCAGACCGAGGACCGGCCGATAGCGCATCTCGAAGCCGAGGCGCCCGGCGACGCCGATGGCGATACGCACGATCCAGCCCGGCGCATTGAGCCGCGTCGCATCGTGCCTGCGCGCATCCGGATGATGGCCGACCGGCATGAAATCGATGACATTGGCGCGTCCGCCCTCATCCGCAAAATGGGTGACGAGGATTGCGCTCTCGTCGAGATAGCGCCGGGCGCTCCGCGCCTGGCGCAGCGGCGCGAGGTGAAGAAAGCCGCCGCTCTTCGCGTCGAGAAGGCGGGTGAAGACAGGCGCGGCATCGAACCGGCCGAGGCACGCCCAGTCGATGGCGCCGTCGCGGGCGACGAGCGCTGCGCCATGGCAGTCGCCGATAAGGGCATAGTCGCGGATCGGCCGGTAGGGTTGGACGGCACGATCGGGGATCGGGTCGCCGGGCGGCGTTCCGACCTCTTCTCCAAGCCGCACGCCCGGCGCGAGATCGAGAATGTCCGCTAGAGTGGCCATGCGGCGCGCGTCATGTAGTCCGTGCTGGAAAGCCCCAGCAGGATCATCAGCCAGAAGAAACCGGCGCCGGCGAAGACCCATTTCAACGATGGCCGCCCGCGCAGCTTCATGAAGATCGCCATGATGATGAAGGCCTGCGTCGCCGCTATGCCGATCGGGACGAAGCCGTGCAGACCGCCGATCGGTTGATAGGCGAGGAGCACGTTAATGCCGAGCAGCAGCAGCAGCACCGCCCAGGCGATGACGAAGGTGACGATCTGGCCGCCGAGCTTCATCAGCCGCTCCGTCCGATGGGATAGATGAGGGCGAAGAGAAAGACCCAGACGGTGTCGACGAAGCTCCAATAGAGCCCGACGACTTCGAGCGGCGCGTAATAGCCGGCATCGAAGGCACCGCGCTTGGCGCGCACGGCCATGAAGAAGACGAGGATGATGCCGATCGTCAGATGGACGGCGTGGAGGAGCGTCGCATAGAAGTAGAAGAGCCAGAAGAGCTCGACGGCGCCGGGATTGCCTTCCTTCGGATGAAAGTTGAGGACCGGGACGACGGCGTCGTTGTAGTCCTCGACATATTCATAGCCTTTGAGGCCGAGGAAGATGAGGCCGAGCGCCGCGGTCGCGAGCAGGAAATAGACTATGGGCTGGCGCTCGCGCTCGGCCGCGGCGTGGATCGCCATCACCATGGTGAGGCTGCTCGTCACCAGAACCGCGGTGTTGACGCTGCCGATCCAGATCACGGACTCCTTGGCGGCCGCATCGAAATCGGCGTTGTAGGTCATGCGGTAAGCGAGATAGGCCGCCATCATCCCGCCGAAGAAGAGCACTTCGGTCGCAAGGAAGATCCACATCCCGAGCTGCGCCGTCTCGCCCTGCTGGGCGAGGTCGGCATATTGCATCTCAGGCTTGAGGGCGGCGGCCCGCTGGCTCATCGGCAAGCGTCTCCGGATCGGGGTAGGCGTAAGGTGCGCTGGTCACGACGGGCGTGCGCACGAAATTGTGCTCGGGCGGCGGCGAGCTCGTCATCCATTCGAGGCCGGTTGCGTGCCACGGATTGCTGCCAGCCCGCTTGCCATAGAGGAGCGACCAGCCGAGATAGGCGAGCGGCAGGATGTAGGCGATGGCGAGAATCGAGGCGCCGGCCGAGGAGAGCACGTTCCACACCTGGAACTCGGGCGGATATGCATGGTATCGCCGCGGCATCCCGAGATATCCCAGGATGAATTGCGGGAAGAAGGTGAAGTTGAATCCGGTGAAGGTGAGGATCGCGGCGAGGCGCGCCCACATCTCCGGATACAGGCGGCCGGTGATCTTCGGCCACCAGTAATGAAGGCCGGCGAAATAGGCGCTGACCGTGCCGCCCACCATGATGAAATGGAAATGCGCGATGACGAAATAGGTGTCGTGCAGGTGGACGTCGGCGGCGAGCGTCGCGACCACGAGCCCGGTGACGCCGCCCGTCGTGAACAGCCCGACGAAACCCAGCGCGTAGAGCATCGGCGCATCGAAGGTGATCCAGCCCTTGTGCAGCGTCGCGATCCAGTTGAAGACCTTGATCGCCGAGGGCACCGCGACGATGAAGCTCATGAAGGAGAAGACGACGCCCGAATAGAGCGACATACCGGTGACGAACATGTGATGGCCCCAGACGAAGAAGCCGATCACGGCAATCGACATCAGGGCATAGGCCATGCCCCGGTAGCCGAAGACAGGTTTGCGCGCATAGCAGGCGATGACCTCGCTGACGACGCCCATCGCCGGCAGGATCATGATGTAGACGGCGGGGTGCGAGTAGAACCAGAAAAGGTGCTGGAAGAGCAGCGGATCGCCGCCGATCGCCGGGTCGAAGAGGCCGATGCCGAGGAAGCGCTCCATCGACATCAAGGCCAAGGTCATGGCGAGCACCGGCGTCGCCAGCACCATGACGAGGCTCGTCGCATAGATCGCCCAGACGAAGAGCGGCAGGCGGAACCACGTCATGCCCGGCGCGCGCAGGCGATGCGTCGTCACGATGAAGTTGAGGCCGGTGAGGATCGACGAGAAGCCGTTGACGAAGACCGCCATCGCCGCCGGCAGGACATGGCCCGTCGCGTATTGCGAAGAGAGCGGCGTATAGAAGGTCCAGCCCGTATCGACGCCGCCGACCAGCAGGAAATAGACGGCGAGGATGCCGGAGGCGTTGAAGAGATACCAGCTCAAGAGGTTGAGGCGCGGGAAGGCGAGATCCTTGGCGCCGATCATCAGCGGCAGGAAGAAATTGCCGAGCGTCGTCGGAATCGACGGGATGAGGAAGAACCACACCATGACGACGCCGTGCATGGTGAAGAGCCGGTTGTACATGTCGGGCTGGACCAGCCGTCCGGCGGGATCGAGAAGGTCGAGGCGAATGAGGGTCGCCGCGGCGCCGCCGATGAAGAAAAAGAAGGTGACGGAGCCGAAGAACATCAGCCCGATGCGCTTGTGATCGGTCGTCAGCAGCCAGGAGCGAATCCCGAAGCCGGCGGTGAGATAATTCTTCACCGCAGTCGATTTCGCCGGGATGAAGGTCGTGACGGTCATCGTGCCGCACTCGCGGGATTGCCGAGCGATTTGATATAGGCGACGAGCTTCAGCACATCCTCCTCCCCGATCTGGCCGGCGAAGGTCGGCATGATCGGCGGGTAGCCGGCGACCCGCTCGGTGCGCGGCAGCATGATGCAGTCGTGGATGTAGCGATCATCGACGATTTCGCTGCGCCCGCCTTCGAGCTGCACGGGCTTGCCGTAGATGCCGGCGAGAGACGGCGCGTGGACGGTGCTGTTGGCGCCGTGGCAGCCGCTGCAGCCGAGCTGCCGGAAGAGCGCCTCGCCCTGCCGCGCGAGGTCGGGCTCGGCGCCCTGATCATTCAGCCAGCGCTGATAGTCGGCCGGGTCCATCACCGTCACCCATCCCCCCATTTCGGCATGCTGGGTCCCGCAGAATTGCGTGCATTCGATGCGGAATTCGCCCTTCTTCGTCGCGGTGAACCACATGGTCTCGTATTGCCCGGGCAAGACGTCGTGCTTGATGCGGAAATCGGGAATGAAGAAGCTGTGAATGACGTCCTGCGAGGTGAGGACGAGGCGGATGGGCCGCCCGAGCGGCACGTGCAGCGCGTCGATTTCGCGCTGTCCGCCCGGATGCTCGACCTTCCACATCCACTGCTTGCCGACGACGTAGATCTCGTCGCCCGCATTCGCCGGCGGCTGGTAGAGCCAGAGATAAGCGCCGGCGCCCCAGACGAAGAGAACGAGAAACGCGATCAGCGTCGCGCTCGTCCAGCCGATCTCCCAGTGCCAGCTCTTCTTGACACGATGGCTGCGGTCGGCGCTGCCGCCGCGCCGATAGCGGAAGGCGAAAAGCAGGATGAGGGCGTAGACGACGAGGCAGATGAAGGCGGAGACGGCGAAGAGCCCGATCGCCAGCGTATTCACCGTGACCGCCGTGTTCGATGCCGTGTCCGGCCAGAACGGGATCCAGCTCATGCCGCCCTCCTCCGCCGGTGCTCGCGCCAGAGGGCGAGCGAGACGCCGCCGGCGAGAGCGAGGGCGGTCGCGGCGCAAGCGATCTCCGTGAGGCGCATGACAAGCGGCGTGTAGCGGCCGGTCCGCGGATCGTAGGAGAAGCAAAGGAGGAGCAGATGCGCCGCGGGGGCGGCAACCGCGCCCTCGCCCGCTTCGGTGACAGCGAGACGCAGCGCCAGCGGCTGCGCCTCGACGCCGAGGAGATAGCGCGAGACGGTGCCGGTCGCGGTGAGGACGGTGAGGCCGGAAGGATGCGCGAATTGCCCGATCGCCGGGTCGAAGCGATAGCGGAAGCCGACCGAATTCGTGAGCCCGGCGATCGCCGCCTTGCTGCCCGTGAGGAAATGCCAGCGTGCGGCGGTGCCGAAGCGCGCTTCGTATTCCGCCTTCGCCCGCGCGGCGTCCGCCGGCGTCTCGTGCGGGTCGAAGCTGACGGCGAGGATCTCCACATCGCGGCCGGGAGCGAGGGACGCCTTGCCGAGCGATTGGGCGAGATTGCCGAGGACGAGCCCGCAAAGCCCGGGGCAGTGGAGATAATCGAGGACGAGGAGCACGGGGACGCCGTGGAAGAAGCGATGCAAAGGCACGGCCGTCCCGCTTTCATCGGTCAGGACGAGGTCGAGCGGAACCTGCGCCCCCGGCTTCTGATCGAAGCCGAGCTTGGCGAAATCGGCGGGAGCGAGGCTCGACGGCGCCGCGCGGGACGGCGGCGCCGCGACAGCCAGCGCCAAACCCATAGCGGCAAGGAGCGCCGCCTTCATTGCTTTGGCCCCGGCCAGCCCGGAATGCCGTCGCGGGCCAGCTTCGCCATGGCCTCGTCGATCGGGATGTGGACGATGCCCTTCTGCCGATCGACCCAGCCATAGCTCGAGAGCCGCGCGTCCTCGCGCTGGCGGAGGGACAGGAGATCGGCATGCGGATCGGTCTGGAGGCGCGGCTCGGGCATCGCCACCCGCAGCCGCTTCGTCGTATCGGAGACCGATTGCGGGTAGCCGAAGCTCAGCACCAGCGGAACGATCGCGAGCCAGACGACGGCGAAGAGGGCGAGGAGACCGATAACGCCGATCGGGACGTCGCGGCGCTCGTAGTCGACATCGGGATTTCGCCCCCATTCGTGGCCGTCAGCCATGGCTCACACCCCGCTCGAAGCGCACCCCGCGCGGCGCCGGGATGCGACGCTCTGCCTTGGCGAGGCCGCGCTCGAAGCGCCAGAGGAAAAGCGCAAGGGCAAGGCCGCCCATGCCCATCGCCGCCACCGGCGCGAACCAGGTGAACCCGCCCGGAAATTCCGGCAGCACCATCCACCAGACATCGATGAGGCCGGTCACCAGCACCAGTGCGCAGACGGCGCCGAGCGCCCCTCGGCTGCGCTTCACCGGCGACCAGATGAGGGCGAGAAAGGGCACGACGAAATGGCCGAGCACGATGGTCAGCATGACGCTGCCCCAGGGGCCATAGAGGCGCTTTACGTACCAGCCGATCTCGTCTCTGAGGTCCTCCTCCCAGATGATGAGGAACTGCATGAATTCGAAATAGGCCCAAAGGAGGAGGACAGCGAGGAGGATGCTGCCGAGGTCGTGGAAGCGGTCGCTGGGCGGCCCCTCCCCTGGTGCCGGCATGCGCTTCGCCATGAGCGCGACGAGAATGACGACGCAGAGGCCGGTCGTGAACTGCCCCGAACCGACGATCAGCCCGAACATCGTCGAGAACCAATGCGGCTCCAGCGACATGACCCAGTCGAAGGCGGCGAAGGTCGCGGTGAAGGCGAGGAGGACGAGGCCGATGCCGCTGACCGCCCCGAGCCCGCCGCTGGCGCCATCGCCGTCGAGCGGCGAGCGCAAGAGCGCGATCGCGGCGAGAATGAGCCAGATGACGAAATAGCCGGCAAAGCGCCCGATGAAGAACGGCGCGTCCAGATAAAAGGTGTTGGGCAGATACGCCGCCTCGTCCGGGCGCGCCCAGGAATAGAGCTCGGGCAGGAAGAAGAAGATCGGGATGAAGACGAGGATGAAGAGCGGGAGGGTCAGGAGCGATGCCGTGAGGCCGGGTCGGACCGTCAGCGCCCAGCGCCCGCCCGTGAGGTCGTGAACCTCCACGAGGGCGAGCGCCCCCAGCGGCACGCCGAGCCAGAAGACGTAGGCGGCAAGCCAGGCGGCGAAGAATTCCTGTGGCGCCCAGATGGCGCCGATAGCGCAAGCGACGGTGCCGGCGAGACCTGCACCCAAGGCGCCGCGGCGAAGCTGCAGCAACGTCATTCGAGCCCCCGCCGCTCGTCCGGGGTGAGCGACGCCACCGGCTGGTCCTGGCTCGCCTGCAAGGCGCGGATATAGGCGGCGATCGCCCACCGGTCCTCGGGATCGACACGGACGGCATAGGGAAACATGGCGCCGTAGCCATGCGTGATGACGTCGTAGAAATGCTGGATCGGCGCGTTGCGCAGCCTGTCGATGTGATAGGAGGGCGGATGCGGGAAGCCGCGCTGAACGATCATGCCGTCGCCGTCGCCGAGGCGGCCGTGGCAGGGCGTGCAGTAGATCCCGAAGCGCTCCTGTCCGCGGCGGAGCAGCGCCAGGGTCACCGGGGGCGGCGCCGTCTCCGGCCTCTCGCGCGCGACGACATTGGGCGGCGGCGTGCGGTCCTGGGGAAATTGCTCGACGGTGTAGGCTTCATAGGGGTTCTGCTTCGGCTGGTTCGCCATGTTGTCGCAGGCGGCGACGAGAGCGAGGGCCGCCAGCAGAAGCGCCGCACACGCCTTCATGCCGCGACCTCGGCGATGCGGTGAGCACCGCAGCGCTCGAACAGCCAGCGGAGGCGCGCGCGGTCGAAGCGCGGGTCGCTGGCCTCGACGCAGAGGAAGTAGCGGTCGATGGTCGCCCGCTCGAATCCGGGAATGGCGCTGAGCGGCGTGCCGAGGCGGGGCAGCCGGTTGAAGATGAACCATGCGAGGAAGGCGCCGCCCACGGCGAAGACGACGGTGATCTCGAAGGTGATGGGACCGAAGGCGGGCCAGGAATTGAGCGGCCGCCCGCCGACATTGATCGGGTAGTCGACGACGGCGAGGTAATACTGCATGAAGAAGCCGACGAGAAAGCCGATGCAGCCGAAGCAGAAGATGAGGAGCGGCAGCGCCACCTGCTTGCCGGCGATGAGCTCGTCGAGCGCCTCGACCGGCATGGGCGTGTAGGCTTCGAAGCGGCGGAAGCCGGCGTTCTTGATGTGGCGCGCGGCGGCGGTCACCGCCTCGGCGGTGGTGAATTCGGCGGCGATCCCGTAGAGCTCGGGCGTGCTCATCCGGCGCCCTCCTCGCGGTGGACGAGCTCGCGCATCTCGAACATGGCGATGATCGGCACGAGGCGCAGGAAGATGAAGATGCCGGTCAGAAACAGCCCGATCGAGCCGGCGAGAGTGAGCCAGTCCCAAAGGCTGCCGGCGAAGAAGTACCAGGCGGAGGGCATGAAGTCCTGATAGAGGCTCGAGACGACGATGACGTAGCGCTCGAGCCACATGCCGAAGATGATGCCGACCGAGACGAGGAAGAGCAGCGGCTCGTTGAGGCGCAGCCGCGGAAACCAGAGGAGCTGCGGGATGACGACGTTGAAGAGAATCTTCCCCCAATACTGCAGCGCGTATAGATCGAAGAAATCGTTGCGGATCTGCTTCACGTCGTAGGGATTGCCGCTGTAGTACGGCATGAAGGCTTCGAGCGCGTAGGAGTAGGTGAGCATCAGGCCCGTCGCCAGCATCATCTTCGCGAGCGCGTTGATGTGGTACTCCGTGATGAACGCTTCGAGGCGGTAGAGGCGGCGGATGGGCAGGACGAGAAAGAGGACGGTGGCGAAGCCGGAATAGACCGCGCCGAAGACGAAATAGGGCGGGAACTGCGTCGAGTGCCAACCGGGGGTGAGGCCGCCGGCGAAGTCGAGGCCGACGATGCTGTGCACCGACATCACCATCGGCGCCATGAAGGCGCACATGATGCCGTAGACGACGCGGAAGCGCTTCCAGTGGCGCGCGGCACCGGTCCAGCCGCAGGCGAGCGTGCCGTAGAAGACCTGCTGCCAGCGCGTCGGGGCGCGGTCGCGCAGCGCCGCCCAATCCGGCAGAAGGCCGATATACCAGAACAGGATCGAGGCGATGATGTAGCAGAGGAGCGCGAAGAAATCCCACAGCAGCGGGCTGCGGAATTGCGGCCAAATTCCCATCACGTTGGGATAGGGGAAGAGCCAGTAAAAGAGGCCTTGCCGGCCGAGATGGAAGATGGGCATCAGCCCCGCCGCCGCCGCCGCGAAGAGGGTCATCGTCTCGGCGACGCGGTTGACGGCCGTCCGCCACTCGGATCGCGTGATGAAGAAGAGCGCCGAGATGATCGTGCCGCCGCTGGCGACGCCGATCCACCAGACGTAGTTGGCGAGCGCGAAGCCCCAGGCGACCGGGATATTGACGCCCCAGATGCCGATGCCGGAAACGAAGAGATTGCCGGCGGCAATGCAGAGAATGATGAAGAGCAGGAAGGAGGCGCCGAACCCCGCCCACCACCAGCGCGGCGTCGGCATGCGCAGCGCGATGTCGCTCACCCTGTTGCTGACCGTCGCCAGGTTCTGTCCGGGCTCGACCGGCGGCGCCTCGCGGATATCGGCAAGCAGGGTCAAGTCTCAGCCCTCCGCGAGCTCGGGGTTGCGGTTATAGAGCCGCGCCGCGTAGGTCGTGCGCGGCCGCGTGTTGAGCCCGTCGAGCAAGGCGTAGTCGAGCGGGCTCGCCTTGCGCTTCGAGACGGCGCTCGCCTCGTCGTTCTTGTCGCCGAAGACGATCGCCTCCGTCGGGCAGGCCTGCTGGCAGGCGGTCTTCACCTCGCCCTCGCGGATCGGACGGTTCTCGCGGTCCGCGAGGATCTTGGCTTCGCGAATGCGCTGGATGCAGTAGGTGCATTTCTCCATGACGCCGCGCGCCCGCACGGTCACGTCCGGGTTCCAGCTCTCGCGCGGGCGCGGGTCCTTGGCGGTGAAATCGAAGAAGTTGAAGCGCCGCACCTTGTAGGGGCAGTTGTTCGAGCAGAACCGCGTTCCGACGCAGCGGTTGTAGACCATGAGGTTGAGTCCGTCGCTGTCGTGCACGGTCGCCTGCACCGGGCAGACGACCTCGCAGGGCGCGTCCTCGCAATGCATGCAGGGGACGGGCTGAAACAGCGTCTCGGGATCATCGGGAGAGCCGGAATAATAGCGGTCGACGCGCAGCCAATGCATCTCGTGGCCGCGCAGCACCTCCTCCTTGCCGACGACGGCGAGATTGTTCTCGGCCTGGCAGGCGAGGACGCAGGCGCCGCAGCCGATGCAGGAATCGAGGCTGATCGCCATTGCCCAGGCATTGCCGTCGTAAGCGCGCCGGGGATAGAGCGATGCCTCGACTTCGCCATGCCTCTTGCGTTCCTCGGCTTCCTCCTTGTGGAGAAACTCGGCATCGCGCAGAAAGCTGTCGAGATCGCCGGTGCGAACGATCGGGCGCCCCGCCATCATCTGATGGTGCTGACGGAGGGCGAGGCGCCACTTGCCCTCGATCTTGCGCAGGCTGACGCCGCTGCGCTGGCGGAGTCCGTCCGATCGCCGCAGCAAGTAGGCATCGAAGCCGACGCCGACGCCCACGGCGCCGCCCTTGCTGCGCCCCTCGCCGAAGGGCAGCAGCACGCAATCGGGAGCGATGCCCGGCAGGACCAGCACCGGCGCATGCAGCGTGTTCTGATCGTCGCGCAGCTCGATGACGTTCTCATCGGCCAATCCGAACCGCGAGGCCGTCGCCGGCGACATGATGGCGGCGTTGTCCCAGGTCAGCGTCGTATGCGGCCGCGGCATTTCCTGCAGCCAGCCGTTATTGGCAAAGCGCCCGTCCCAGACCGCCGCGTCGGGGCGGAAAAGGATGGTTGGGGCTTGGCTGCGCGCCGACAGCGGCGGGCGCAGGCGGGCGCCGAGATCGGGCAGGGTCGTGGCCTCGACGGGCTTTGCCGACGACCCCGCCACGAGGCCGTCGCGCACCGACTGCGTCCAGAACGAGGCGAAATCCGCCTCGCCCGGCTTCTCCGCCTCGCCCTGCCAGTAGCCGCGGACGATCTGGTACGCATCGGGGCTGAGCTGCCCCAGCAGGAGCCCCATGATCTCGTGCACCGATCGACGGCTATGCGTCGCCCGCACCTGCGGCTGGAGAATGGTCGCAGTGCCGTCAAAGGCCCGCGCATCGCTCCACGCCTCGTATTCATGGGTCTCCGGCACATGCCATTGGCACGCGGCCGCGGTTTCGTCGAAATACTCTCCGAGATGAACCGAGATGTGGACGCGCTTCAGCGCCTCGGCAAAGCCGAGATCGGCCGGCACCGTGAAGACCGGGTTGGCGCCGAGGATGAAGAGCGTGTCGACGGCGCCGGCATTCATCGCGGATACGAGGTCCGTCAGCGCGCCGAGCTGATCGCCCGCCTCCAGCGCGACGGGATCGATGTGGCGCAGGGTCGCGCCCGGCGCCGCGAGGCTGTCGTTGATAAGATGCGCGAGGGCGTGGGCAATCGCCGGCTGGTCGCCGCCGACATGGACGAGCGCGGCGCCGCGGTGCTGCTGCAAATCGCGGGCGACTGCCGCCGCCCAGGGCGGCGCCGCCGCGCCATAGCCCTGATCCGGCAAGGCGTGCAGGGCGCCCGCGATGGCGAAGAGCGTCATGACTATCTCTTCCGGCCGCAGCAGAAAATGATGGTCGGCCATGCTGCCGGCGAGAGTGGGCGCACTCTCGATGGCGTAGACCCGGCTCATCCGCGCCCCCACTTCGGCGGCACGCCGGCGTGCCGCGAAATGCCGGGCGTAGCGGAGATGACCCGGCGCCGAGGACAGCATGTCGCTCTCGACGGCAAGGATGACGTCGGCCTTGTCGAGATCGAGGAGAATATCGAGCGGACGGCCATAGGCGATCATGGCGCCGCTCTGCGCCGCGTCGCGATTGGCCGCATCCCATTGGTGCCAGCGCGCTTCGGGATAGCGTCGCCGCAGCTCGGCGATCTGTGCCGCGAAGCTCGGCGAGGTCATGGTGCCCGTGAGCAAGCGCAGGCCCTTGCCGCCATCGCGCTGCCACTGCTCACGCCGCTCGAGAATGAGAGAGCTGAAGCGCTCCCAGGTGCTGGACCCGCCGGCCCGGATCACGGCTTGCGAGCGGTCGGGATCGTAGAGGCCGAGGATCGAGGCCTGTCCCCAGGGGCTGGTCGCGCCGAGGCTCGCCGGATGCTGGGGGTTGCCCTCGATCTTGATCGGCCGCCCATCGACATGCTTGACGATGACGCCCTCGGCAAAGCCGTCGAGCATCGTCGCCGTGGCGAAGTGGCGCGGCACACCGGGGACGATGCCCTCCGGCGCCTCGACCTGGGGAACGAGGTAGCGCGTCTCGGGCTCGGGGCCGCAACCGGCGAGGCCGGCGAAGGCGAAGGATGCGGCCATGACCTGGAGGAAGCGGCGGCGGTCGAGACCGGGATCGATCGCACCGACCAGCCCCGGAAATTCGCCCTCGAGCCAGGCGAGAAAGCTCGGCGACCGCGCCACCTCTTCGAGGCTTCGCCAATAAACGCGACCGCGCGTTCCGGCGAGGCGCCGGCGCAGCGCGGCAAGATCGGCACCGGGCGCCTTCGGCTCCGGGCTCATCGGTGGCATGTCGAGCAATCGGTGAGGCCGGTGGTCACGACGTGATTGACCTTGACCAGTTCGTCCGGCGGCGGCGTGTTCGGGCCGCGCTTCCAGAACGGATCAAAAACTTTGTCGACCGGGCGCAGCTTCGGCCCGGGATTGCGGTGGCAGTCGAGGCACCAGCTCATGAACAGGCTCTGCCCCTTCCAGGTGAGCGACATGGTCTCGACCGGGCCGTGGCAAGTCGTGCAGCCCACCCCCTTGGCGATGTGGATGCTGTGGTTGAAGTAGACATAGTCGGGCAGCGTGTTGACGCGTCGCCAGTGGACGGGAATTCCGCTCGCATAAGCCTTGCGGATCGGCGACAGGATCTCGGCATTCGTCCAGATCTGCGAATGGCAGGTCATGCAGGTCTCGATCGGCGGAATGCCGGCGCTCGCCGACACCTCGACCGCGGTGTGGCAATAGCGGCAGTCGAGGCCGAGCCCGGCCACGTGATGCTTGTGGCTGAAGGGAACCGGCTGGGGCTGAACGAGGCTGATCTGGGTGTTGTAGTCGAACCAGGGGATGGGCCAGATGAGGACGAGGAGAAGCGCCGTGCCGCCCAGCACGACGATGAGGCCGACCTTCATCGCAAGATTGCTGCCCGGCCCGAGCCCAGCCATCCACCCCGCCTCCGCCCCGCACCACCACGCCAACGGGGCGACCCGCGGTTTGTTCCTTGTACCCGAGAGCCGCGTACCGGCTTGAAAAATATCAAAGTGACCTACCTTTGACCGGCACAGCGCGGGAGCCTGCCGAGAGCCGGTCGAACTTGCCCGGAGAAGCGGCTAGGATGGCCGCGCGGGGCGGCCCCGTTTGCGGAAGGGACGGTCGGCGATGGCGCACGAACAGACGCTCACAGTGCTAGGTATTTCGGGGAGCCTGCGCAAAGGCTCCTACAACACGGCGGCGCTGCGCGCGGCGCAAGAGCTGGCGCCGCCCGGAATGGCGATCGAGACCATCGGCATCTCGGCGCTGCCGCTCTACAACGAGGATGTCCGCGCGGCGGGGTTTCCGCCGGCCGTGCAAGAATTACGCCGGCGCATTGCCGCAGCCGATGCGCTGCTGTTCGTCACGCCCGAATACAATTACTCGATGCCGGGGGTGCTCAAGAACGCGATCGACTGGGCCTCGCGCCCGCCCGATCAGCCCTTCAACGACAAGCCGGTTGCGATCATGGGCGCGAGCCCCGGCATGATCGGCACCGCCCGCGCCCAGTACCATCTGCGCCAGAGCTGCGTCTTTCTCAACATGCACGTGCTCAACAAGCCGGAGGTGATGATCGCCAATGCCGCGTCGCGCTTCGATGCCGAAGGGCGCCTCACCGATGAAGCGACGCGCGGCTTCATTCGCGATCTGCTGACGGCGCTCGCCGCCTGGACGAAGCGCCTGCGCGGCGAGCAGTGATGCAGGAGGGCCAGAACGCGGTCGAGGCGGGAGCAGCCTCCGATAGCCAGCGGTCCGAGGCCGGCGAGGCGCTGGCCCGGCTTCAGGACATCGCCGTCTTCGCCGAGCTTCCCGACGAGGTGCTGGCGCGCATCGCCGACAAGATCGCGCCATACCGGGCGGCGGAGCAGACCGTGCTGTTCCGCCAGGGCGAATTGCCCGAGTTCCTCTATATCCTCCTCAGCGGGCAGGTCGTGCTCGACGCCCGCGCCGCGGATGGCGTCGAGACGATCATCGAGATCCTGACGCCGGTCGAGGTCTTCCAACTCGCGGCGTCGCTCACCAACGCGCCATACCTCACCTCGGCGCGCATTTTGAAGGAGGCACAGCTCCTCACCATTCCGGCCGCTCTCCTGCGCCAGATGATCGAGGCTCAGCCGCCGCTTGCCCTCACCATGCTTGCTTCGATGTCCCGCCATTATCGGATGCTGCTTCGCCAGGTGAAGGATCTGAAGCTGCGCTCGGCGGCGCAGCGCCTCGGCTGCTTCATCCTCGGCCTTGGCCGCCAGCAAGGCTTTCCCCAGCGAATCAAGCTGCCATTCGACAAGCAGTTTCTGGCGGCGCGGCTGGGCACGACGCCGGAGAACCTGTCGCGTGCCTTCGCGACGCTGCGCAGCCACGGCGTCGCCACCAGCGGCTCGCATGTCGTCGTCAACGACCCGATGCGCCTTGCCGCCTTCTCGGTCCCCGACGAGGCCGGCTGAAGTGCCGAGGGCGCGCAGAAGGAAACCGGGCCGCCACCGCCGGCGTTTAACTCGGAACGGATCGCGGCTGGCACCTTCCTCTCCGTGCCGGGCGAAACGGTCTCGCACGAGCTGATCGTGGTGGCGCCGATGAACAAGCAGCTGAAGTACAATGTCTGGTACTTCATCATAGCGATCTTCGCCATCCTGCTGCTTCAGGAATACTTCGCGCAGCGGCAGCAGGTCGAAGTGCTTCCCTATAGCGAGTTCGAGAACCAGCTCAAGGCCGGCAAGGTCGCCGAAGTGCGGGTCAGCAACAACTACATCCAGGGGACCTACAAAGAGCCGGACAAGAGCGGCAAGAAGGAGTTCGTCACGACGCGCGTCGATGCGTCGCCGGAGCTGTTGGCCGAGCTCAACAAATACAATGTCAAGTACAGCGGCGCCATCGAAAGCCATTTCCTCGCCGATCTGCTTTCATGGATCGTCCCGGTTCTGCTGTTCTTCGGCATCTGGTACTTCGTCTTCCGCCGCTTCGCCGGCAAGGGCGGGATGGGCGGCGGCCTCATGTCGATCGGCAAGAGCAAGGCCAAGATCTATGTCGAGCACGACACCAAGGTCACCTTCCGCGACGTCGCGGGGGTCGATGAGGCGAAGGACGAGCTCCGCGAGATCGTCGGGTTTCTGAAGGATCCACAGCGCTATACCCGGCTCGGCGGCCGCGTTCCGAAAGGCGTCCTCCTGGTCGGCCCGCCGGGTACCGGCAAGACGCTGCTGGCGCGCGCCGTCGCGGGTGAGGCGGGCGTCCCCTTCTTCTCGATCTCGGGCTCGGAATTCGTCGAGATGTTCGTCGGCGTCGGCGCTGCGCGTGTGCGCGATCTCTTCGAGCGGGCGCGGGAGAAGGCGCCGGCGATCATCTTCATCGACGAGCTGGACGCGCTCGGCCGGGCCCGCGGCACCTACCCCATGGGCGGCGGCAACGACGAGAAGGAGCAGACGCTGAACCAGCTCCTCGCCGAGCTCGACGGCTTCGATGCCAGCACCGGGCTCGTACTCCTCGCCGCGACGAACCGGCCGGAAATCCTCGATCCGGCCCTGCTGCGCGCCGGCCGCTTCGACCGCCAGGTCCTCGTCGACAGGCCCGACAAGCGCGGCCGCGTCGAGATTTTGAAGGTACATCTGCGAAAGGTGCGGCTCGCCCCCGACGCCGACCCCGAGAAGATCGCGGCGCTGACGCCCGGCTTCACGGGCGCCGACCTCGCCAATCTCGTCAACGAGGCGGCGCTCGTCGCGACGCGCCGCGACGCCGATGCGATCGGCATGGAGGATTTCACCGCGGCCGTCGAGCGGATCGTCGCCGGTCTCGAAAAGCGCAACCGCATCCTCAACCCGCAGGAACGCGAGGTGATCGCCTATCACGAGATGGGGCACGCGCTCGTCGCGCTATCGCTGCCCGGCGTCGATACGGTGCACAAGGTGTCGATCATTCCGCGCGGCATCGGCTCTCTCGGCTACACGATCCAGCGCCCGACCGAGGACCGTTTCCTCATGACGCATGAGGAGCTCGACAACAAGATGGCGGTGCTGCTGGGCGGCCGCGCCGCCGAATCGGTCGTCTTCGGCCGCGTCTCGACCGGCGCCGCCGACGATCTCCAGAAGGTCACCGACATCGCCCGCAACATGGTGACGCGCTACGGCATGTCGAGCGAGCTCGGCAATGTCACTTACGAGCGCGACAGCCGCACCTTTCTCGGCGGGCCGGGGCATATGGAGTGGCACGAGCGGCAATACAGCGAAGCGACGGCGCGCGAGATCGACAACGTCGTGAAGCGCATCGTCGATGACGCCTTCGCTCGCGCGACAGCGCTGCTGCGCGGCCAACGCGAGGTTCTGGACCGTGGCGCCCACGCCCTCCTCGAGAAGGAGACGCTGACCGAGCAGGACCTGCTCGAACTCACCGGAAAGGGCCGGCTCGCCGCGGCGCAGTGAGCGGGCCTGTCACCAGCGCCGAACGCGGCCGACATCGACATGGACGAAGTCGGAGCGCGGGTAATAGCCGACGCCGCCGAGGCCGAGATCGAGAGCGGCGCGATGGACCTTGACGAGCGAGCGACCCGGCACGCGGATATCGATCGCCATGCCGCGCGTGTGGAGGCTGTTCTGGGCGACGCCGTCCGTCGTCGCCGCGAGCATGGCGTTTGTCGCCGGCGAGCGATAGCCGGAGATCACTTGGAACGCATCGCGCGCGCGCAGCTTCTGCTGCAAATGCCAAAGGAGATCGAGGAGGTCGGGATCGATGGCGCGGACCTCGTCCGTCCGATGGTCGCGCAGCACCCAGTCGATCTCGCGTAGCGCCTCCGGGAGATAGCGCCCGTTCTCCCAGAAGGCGGTCTTGACGCGCTCGCCGGTATGCAAATTGTCGAGAGCCACCGTCCGCACCGCCAGCGGGCGGTATGCGGCCGATGCGGGACAAGCCGCTGCCGATGCGATCGCGCCGGCGGCCAGAAACAGAACCGCACGTCGCGTCACTCCCGACCGCTCGGCCATCGCCGCCCCTCCCGCGCTGAAATCCCGGCCTGGCGACTGTGGTAAACGGAGCCGCCGCGGATGTCGCCGATCCGTTTACCAAGAAGTCCCTAATGCGGGATTAACTAACGCGAAGCTTGCGCCGACTTTATCGCAGCGGTGGCAATTTCGCCGAGGAGCGCCGCCCGCAGCCGCTTGTCACGGCCGTAAATGTCGTCGCGGAACTCGACCGCCCCGTCGGCATCGACGAAGGCGGTGAAGTAAAGGAGCTCGACTCGCAAATGCCGCATGACTTCGAGGCGCCGAGTCTCGCCCGAATCGATCGCCCGCGCGATGTCGCCGGAGGTCCATTTCACCGGGTCGAGGACATAGGCCGCGAGCTCGCGGGCCTCCTCCATCCGCACGCAGCCATGGCTGAGGGCGCGGGCAGCGCGCTCGAAGGTGCCATGGGTCGAGGTGTCGTGAAGATAGACGTCGAATTTGTTCGGCATTTCGAGCTTGACGCGGCCCAGCGGGTTCTTCGGACCAGGCAGCTGCTCGAAGAGATAGGCGCCCTTCATCACCATCTCGTTCTTTTCGAGATAGCGCGGATCGGCCTTGACCTTCGGCACGATCTCGCTGCGCGCGATGGAGAGCGGCACCCGCCAGGGCGGATTGATCGTGACGGCGGCGATGCGGCTTTGCACGACCGGCGTCGGGTGCCCGGGATCGCCGACGATGACCTTCATCGTCATCACCGTCGCGCCATCCTGGACGACCTCGAGCTGCTCGCCCGGCACGTTGACGAGAATGTAGCTCTTGCCGAAATCGCGCGGCAGCTCGCGCCAACGTTCGAGGTTGAGCGCGATCTGATCGACGCGCGCCCGCACCGGGACGTTCATCGCCGCCACCGTCTTCGGGCCGACGGCGCCGTCGACGACGATGCCGTTGCGGAGCTGGTAAGCGCGGACCGCGGCTTCGAGCGCCGCATCGAAGGTATTGTCGCCCGGCGCGTCGGCGGGCAGGTAGCCCTCCGCCACGAGCCGCGCGCGAACGAGGCCGACTCGATCATCGGCCATGCCGAGCTTGATGGTCGCACCCCGCGGGATCTTCGGCCAGCTGCCGGCGCGGGCGAGATCCCGATAATGCGCGAGGGCGGCCTTCAACTGCGTGTAGCGCAGATGCTGCGGCGCGAGCGCGGCAAACCATGGACCCAGCCGGTCGCCGCCAAGCGCATGCGCGAGCGCCTCGGCGGCATCGAAGGCGGGCGTCGGGATCGCCCAATCGTCCTCGATCTCTTGCGGCTGGACGCGTCCCGCCGCGAGCGCCCTGGCGAGGCGGAGCGCCGCGTCGCTCAGCAGGAGGTCGCGCTCGGCAGCGCCGATCCCCTTCCCGCCGGTTTGCGCCTCGGCCGGCATCGCCATATCGAGCCCGTCTTCCGCCGCATCTGCCAGCGCCGTTGCGAGCGCCGCGATTCGCGCTTCGTGCCCCACCCAGATCAGAGAGAAATCTTCGGCCTTGTAGAGGCGCTGCAAGGATTCGAGATCGAGCTGTCGCCCCGCGACGAAGAGCGGGCTGGTCCCACCGAGGAGCTGCTGCAGCACGCCCGCCGCTTGCGATTCGCCGGCTGCCGCCGCGGGGCGTGTCGCCGCGCCCGGCGCCCCCGCTGCGCCGAGCGGCGCCCACGAGCACAGGAAGGCGAGGAAGGCGGCGAAGACAAACGGCGGACGCATCGTGCGGAATGATACAAGGTTGAAGGCGCGGCGGACGCTACGGCGCAAATATCACCATTTCGTCAATGCGGCAGCCCTTCCATATATCCCCGGCACGGCCGCGTATAAAGTCACCGGCCCGCGGCGGATCCGCGGCCCGTGCAAATTCGTCCGATAGTTGCATCAGGGCAACAGCGCGAAAGCGGCGCTTTCGCCCTCTCGGCGCGGAGGAACCTACACCCCCAGCCGCGCCGTTGGCGGAATATGGACCACGACCCTCGACAAGCCGCGCTCCT
The DNA here is from genome assembly GCA_021325525.1 of Alphaproteobacteria bacterium. Classification (GTDB taxonomy): domain Bacteria; phylum Pseudomonadota; class Alphaproteobacteria; order ATCC43930; family CGMCC-115725; genus URHD0088. Next base: position 20,364 of record JAJPHB010000073.1, on the reverse strand, counting down.
CGCCCGCATTCTGATCGCCAAGCATGGCGCCGGCGCCGCGCGAGTCGCAGCCGAGCGGGTCCTGCAATGGGCCCGTATCGGCGATGACGAGACCGCCGCTCTCTGGGTCGAGGTCGTCGAGATTGCGATGAACCGCCTGGCCTCGCAACCCTCTTTGGAGGAGGACGAGCTCGACGGGCTTGTGGACGAGCTCCGGGGCGAGCTCAGCCACCGGAGCTAGAACTCCCTCGCTCAAACGTCGGTGCCGCGCACGAAGCACATGATTCCACGCGCCGGCGTCCAGCAGACGACGGCGCGGCCGACCGGATTGTCGGTGCGCTGCAACACCTTGTCCTCGGGGACCGTCAGCCATTCGCCGTTGATGAAGGCTTCGTAATGGTTCCCGGACATTCGATAGTCGGTCGGCCGGCAATCCGCGATCGAGCAGCAGGACATGCCGGTCCCCGGCTGATGCAAGCTCTGGAACCAGGGGGCGAGCGCAGGATCGGCATTCTCCGGCGGCCGCGCTTCGGCGCCCGGGCTCGCGACAATAAGCATGAAGGCGGCCACCACCCCCGCGGCCGCGTCGTCTGCGCGGGCCATCGCACTCCCCGGCGGACTGATCCTCTCTTTTAAGAACAGCGTCCCCACCGTAACGTCCCCGCAGAGTCGGTGCTAACCGCGGCCGTAGCGCCGCATCACCTCCTGGAGACCGTCGAGAGGCAGGGCGTGGACGATCCGCCCGTCGCGGCCGGTCATTGTCTCGGCCATGCAGAGCGCGTTGAGGATGGCCTCCTCGGTCGCTTCGGCGGCGGCGCGGAAAAGGCCGGTCATCGCGTCCGCGGCGAGCATGCGGACATGGCTCACCCTGTCCTTCTGGCCGATATGATTGCCAGTCGAGAAGGCCAGGAAGATGTCGCCGCTGCTATTGGCGCCGATGCCGCCGACCCAAGCGAGGCCGGTCGTCGCACGGCGGGCAAGGCGCTGGCACTGAATCGGCAGCAATGGCGCGTCCGTTGCCAGGATGACGATGATCGAGCCGGCATCGCGCGGAATGGCACGATGTGAGGGCACGATGTCAGGGCCGATCTCGCGTCCGACCGGCACGCCGTCGATGCGGAGGAGGTCGCGCGCGCCGTAATTCGCCTGGACGAGCGCGCCCACCGTGTATGAGGCGCCATCCGCCTCGACGATGCGGGAAGCGGTGCCGGTGCCGCCCTTGAACTCGTGGCAGATCATGCCGGTGCCGCCGCCGACATTGCCCTCGGCGATGGCGCCGCCGAAGACGGCGCCGTCGAGCGCGCGGAACGCGTCCGCCTGCGTCAGCGGAAAGCTTTGGATGTTGTTGAGCCAGCCGTCATAGGTCTCGGCGACGACGGGAAGGTGAAAATCCTGCGAGGCGCCGTCGCGCACGGCGAGGGCGCAGATGGCATCGCGCACGATGCCGACCTGATAGGTGTTGGTGATGCAGATCGGCGCGCCGATATAGCCCTGCTCGGCGATCCAGGGCAGCCCGGTCATCTCGCCATTGCCGTTGAAGGAGTGGAAGCCGGCAAAGACGTAGTCGGTCCAGATCTCGGACCCGCGCGGCCAAATCGCGGTGACGCCGCTGCGCACGATGTGCGGCGTCTCGCGGAGCACCGTCGCATAGCCGACGCCGACGCCGCCGACATCGGTGATGGCATTGAGCCGTCCCGGCGGCAGCGTTCCGGTGCTGATCCCGAGCTCGCGCAGACGCCGACGCGCCATGTTGCAGCCTCCCTTCATGCGTGACGGCGCCTTTGATACGCGGTTTGGGAAGCGGCGTCATCTGCGCCGCGAAAAGGTCTAGGCGCGCGCGAAGGAGAATTTCTGCCAGGTGATGGCGGAAGGGCGCTGACGCGCCATGAACGTAGCGAGGTCGGGGCGTCCCCAATAGGTGGGGCCGGTCTTGCCGCCGACCGCCATCAGCACGACCGGCATGCCGGGAAAGAGCCTGGTATAGGCGCGGATCGTCTCCTCGGCCTCCTCGGCGTTGCCGACCATATAAGCATGGACCTGGACGACGGCGAAGTTGATGCCCTGCTCCTCGACGATGCTGCCGACCACTTGCATGCGACCACCCTCAGCCAATCCGGATCGTCTTGCTGGCGCGATGCTTGTCCCGCGATGTCTCTCTTCTCAAGCTCTTTCGATTCAAGTTTTAGCAAAATCGCCGAGGTCGCCGCGTTCAGCGCGCCAGGGCACGCAGAACGCCGAGGCTGCGCTCGACGATGACGACGAGTAGCGCCGTCAGCAGGATGAGCGCGACCGAAAGCGCCGAGACCTGCGGGTCGGCGCGATATTCGATGTAGTGGAAGATCTCGATCGGCAGGGTGGTAAGGCGCGGCCCGACGAGAAAGAGCGAGATGACCACCTCGTCGAAGGAGGCGAGAAAGGCGAGCGCCGCCGCGGCGACGATGCCGGGCAGCATCAGCGGCAGGGTGACGCGGAAGAAGACCCGCACCGGCCCGGCGCCGAGCGTCGCCGCCGCCTCTTCCAGCGCCGGCGCGATGCCGCGGATCGCCGTCAGATTGATGCGGATCGCATAGGGCAAGGTGACGAGGCTGTGGCCGATGACAAGGCCCGGCATGGTCGCGAGCAGCCCCAACCGGGCAAAGACCAGCAGGAGGCCGAGGCCGAGGATGATCGCCGGCAAGAGCAGCGGCGCCGTGAAGATCGCGAGGAGGAAGCCGCTTCCCGGAAAGCTGAAGCGGGCGAGCGCATAGGCGGCGCCGGCGCCGCAGACGAGGCTGATCGCCGTCACCGTCGCGGCGAGGACGAGGCTGGTCCCGAGTCCGGCCCGGAAGGCGGCGTTACCGACGAGCGCGCGGTAGCCGCCCAATCCCCAATGATGGGGCGGGAAGGCGAGGAATTCGTCATTGCTGAACGAGGTCAGAAGCACGACCACGAGCGGCGCCAGCAGAAAGGCGAAGAGCAGCACCACGGCAATGCGGAAGGCCGTGCTCAAATCATCCACCGCCGCATCGCCCGCTCGTACAGCATCAGCGCGACGCCGAAGACGGCGACGAGAACCACCGAGATCGCCGCGGCGAACGGCCAGTTGAGCGTCTCCAGCGCCTCCTCGTAAATCGATGTCGCGAGCACGGCGACTCGCCCGCCGCCGAGCAGCTTCGGCGTGACGAAGGAGCTGATCGACAACACGAAGGTGACGAGCGAGCCGAGCAGAACCCCCGGCATGCTGAGCGGCAGCGTGACGCGGAGGAGCACCTTTCGCGGCGGCGCGCCGAGGCTGCGCGCCGCCTCTTCCAATGTCGGGTCGAGCCGGGCGAAGCCGGCAATGAGGGCGAGCGTCATCACCGGCATCATCACCTCGGTAAGCCCGATGAGGACGCCCAGCATGTTGTTCATGAGACGGAGCGGCGCCGCCGTGAGACTGACGAGGCGCAGCAATCCGTTGACCCATCCCTGATCGCCGAGGATCACCATCCAGCCGAAGGTGCGGACGACCGAGCTGACGAGAAGCGGGGCGATCGTCAGCACGGCAAGAAACCCGCGCCAGCGGGAGCGCGTGCGCGCGAGAAAGAGCGCGAGCGGGTAGGAGAGCAGCAGAGTCAGCGCCGAGGCCAGCGCCGCCATCCAGGTCGAGCGCCAGAGGACGCCGAGATAGAAGCCGTCGCCGAGGAAGCGCAGGTAGTTGGCCGCGGTGACCGCATCGACAAGCATCCCGCCGCCGCTCGAGCGGTCGAGCGAGAGGCGAAGCAGCCAGGCGAGCGGCAGGACGAAGGCGATGGCGGTGAGCAGCGCCGCCGGCGCCAGCGGGCCCGCCGCTGCAACGGCGCGCTTCATCGCTCGGCGAAGACGAGGGTGTCGTCGAGGCTCCAGGTCGCGGCGACCTCTTCGCCGATTCCCGGAACCCAGCCGCCGCCTCCTGTCGGCTGCTCGACTCGCAGCACGAGGCCCGCGGCATCGATTTCGAGCTGCACCGCCTCCCCGGCAAAGACAAGCTTGCGCACCCGCGCTCGGACGGCGTTCCCCTCCCCCGCCCCGCCGCCGCGAGCGGACAGGCGGATGCGGTGCGGCCGCACCATCACGGTGACGCGGACACCAAGCGGGAGCTCGCGGGACGCCATCAGCGACAGACCCGATGCATCGAGGCGCGACCGCCCGCCGCCGCTCGCCGTCACCGCGGCGGTCAGGCGGTTCATGCGCCCGATGAAGCCGGCGACGAAGGGTGATGCCGGCCGCTCATAGAGCTCGGCGGGGCTGCCGACCTGCTCGATGCGGCCCGCATTCATCAGCACGATGCGATCCGACATGGTGAGCGCCTCCATCTGATCGTGCGTCACGAAAATGGCCGTGATGCCGAGGCGCCGCTGAATGTCGCGGATTTCGTCGCGCAGCTCCTCGCGAAGCTTGGCGTCGAGATTGGAAAGCGGCTCGTCGAGAAGCAAGACCGAGGGCTCGATGACGAGGGCGCGGGCCAGCGCGACGCGCTGCTGCTGGCCGCCCGACAGCGCCTTCGGCTTGCGCTCGGCGAGCTCGGCGAGGCGGACGAGGGCGAGCGCCTCGGTGACGCGCCTCTCGATCGAGCCGCGCGGCAAGTCGCGCATCTCGAGGCCGAAGGCGACGTTGCGCGCGACGGAAAGGTGAGGAAAGAGCGCATAGCTCTGGAAGACCACGCCCATGTTCCGCCGATGCGCCGGCACCTTCGTCACATCGATTCCGGCGACCTCGATGCGCCCCGCGCTCGGCTCGACGAGTCCCGCGATCATGCGAAGGGTCGTCGTCTTGCCGCATCCCGACGGGCCGAGCAAGGTCACGAACTCGCCCCGCGCGACCGCGAGATCGAGGCCGGCGACCGCCGCCTGGCCGCCGTCGTAGCGTTTGGCGAGGCCCGCCAGCTTCAGATAGGGAGCGTCCGCCGCCATCGCAGGCGGCGCCGCGCCGGCCATGCTGCGCCGGCCTATTGCGCCGGAATGACCTCGCGCCGCCAGCGCTCGGTCCACTGATCCTGGACCGAGGCGACGTAGTCCCAATCGACCGGAATCATCTTCGCCAAGGTCGCGGGCGCCGACGAGGTGCGGGCCATGAGCTCGGGCGGGAGCACAGCCTTCTTGTTGGTGGGTCCGTAATACATCGCCTCGGCCATGCGCTTCTGCGGCTCGGGGCCGAGGGCATAGTCGATGAAGGCCAGCGCCGCCGCCGGGTTGCGCGAGCCGGCAACGAGGTTGATCGTGTCCATGTCGAGGATGCCGCCTTCCTGCATGACGATCGACTTGACCTTGCCGCCGGACTTGTCGGCGTAGAATTGCGCGCGCGCATTCCAACCGATGCCGAGAGCGAGCGCGCCGTTGATGATCATGGTGTAGTTGTCGGGCGTCGCCTGCCAGGTCTGGACGTTCTGGGCGATCTTCTTCAGCTCGGCGATGACGGGATCGATCGGCGCCTTGTAGCCGACCCCTATGGCCTTCGCCACGACGATCTGCAAGGCGATGCCGATGACATTGGGCGCCGGCGAGAAGCCGATCTTCCCCTTGTTCTTCGGATCGAGCAGGTCCTTGATGCCGGTCGGCGCCGGCTTGACCTGATCGGGTCCATAGAGCATCACGAGATTGTCGAAGGTGATGCCGGGTCCCATATCGCCCGGCATCCGCGCCTCGTCATAGATATCGGCGAGGTTCGGCACGTCCTTGCGGTCGAGCTTCGAGAAGATGCCCTCCTTATTGCCGACCCGCGAGACGGAGAAGTCGATGATCGCGACATCGACCTGCGGATTGGCCTTCTGCGCCCGCAGGAGCCCCAGCATTTGCGCCGAATTGCCGCCGGGATTGTAGGTCACCTTGACGCCGGGATGCGCCTTCATGAAGGGCTCGACGACCGCCTTCACGTAATTGTCCTGGAAGGCGCCGGGATAAGCCATGAGCACGATATCGCCGGAGGGCTCGGCCGCCGGCGAGGGCGCGGCGAGGCACGGCGAGAGCGCGATGAGCGCGGCGAGGACAAGCTTCGGTCCGAGAATGCGGCGGCGTCTCATGGTGTTCCTCCCGGGCAATGCTTGTCGCAAAGGTTACCCCAGCCCATCAGCCTCTTGTCCAGCACGTCGCGCGTCGCGTGTGTCGGGGAGCCATGAGTCTTCGCCGCACGACGCGCCACAACGCAGCGGATTTGCCAGCAATTTTAGCTGCATTTCGCTCGACTATGCGACGAAAGAGAGCAGCAAAATCCGAGTCTTAATCGCTGCTTTACGGTTTGCCGCCGATAACGCCTCTCCACCGGAGATGGTATCTGCGGCAGCAATCGGGTGGGCGCATGAGCAAGACACCGGACGCCAGCAGCGTCGCGCGCATCTTCAACAAGGTCCGCGTCGACCAGCGCCTCCTCGACTGGGTTCACGAGCACCACCAGAAATACCTGATGACCCGCCCCGGCGGTTACCGTGCCGTGCTTCGTCAATGCGACCTCGGCGGGCTCGATTTTCGCGGCATGGACTTCACCGATTCCGAGCTGCTGGTCTGCCGCTTCGTCGGCGCCAATCTGCGCGGCGCGACGTTCCGGCGCGCCAATCTCTGGGGCGCCAGCTTCGAGAATGCCGATCTCTCCGGTGCCGATCTGGAACGCGCCGATCTGCGCGGCGCCAAATTCGAATCGGCCAATCTGACGAACACGCTGCTCACCGGCGCCGATTTGCGCGAGGGCATGGTGATCGCGGAGGGCGCCGTCATCGATCACGATCACGGCAGCAATTTCCGCAGCGCCGTGCTGCGCGGCACCAACATGTCCGAATCGAAGCTGAAGGCCGCAGATTTCAGCGGCGCCCTGCTCGACGGCACCGTCTTCGCCGGTGCCGATCTGCGCTCGGCCTGCTTCCATGGCGCCGAGCTCATCAACGCCGATCTGAACGGTGCGCGCCTCGCCAATGCCGATCTGCGCGGCGCCCTCTTGAAGGGCGAGGGCGTCGACGCGCTCTACTCGCGCGGCGCCACGCTCAACACGCCGCAGCTCAGCGCCACGGCGCTGGTCACGCGGCTCGAAGAGCATGCGCGTTGGGTGGCGAGCGGCGGCCGGGCGGGTCGGCGTGCCGATTTCACCGGCTGCGATCTCTCGGCGCGCGACCTCACCGGCGCCAATCTCGCCGCGGCGAAGCTCGGCTACACGATGCTGGCGGGAACGAAGCTGCGCGGCGCCATGCTCGCGGCGGCGAAGCTGACCGGCGCCAATCTCCGTGCCGCCGATCTCTGCGCCGCCGATCTTCGCGGCGCCGATCTCGCGAACGCCAATCTAAAGCAGGCGAAGCTGGACAATGCCAAGATCGGCCCGCTCCCCGGCACCTCGCTGACGACGCACATGCCGGGCTGACGCAGGGCGGCGCACCGCGCCGGCCGCGCCTGTTGTCGGCATCCGCGCTCTCGGCCATGATCCTCCCGAGAGCCACGGGAGCGCGTCCTTGGATTTCTCGCTCACCCCCGAGCAGGAGCAGATCCGCCGGTCCGTTGCGGCGCTCTGCGCGCCGTTCGACGATGCGTATTGGCTGGAGAAGGACCGGACCGGCGGCTTTCCGCATGATTTTCATGCCGCCGTCGCGGCCGGCGGCTGGCTCGGAATCGCCATGCCGCGCGAGCATGGCGGCGCCGGTCTCGGCATCGCGGAGGCCGCGATCATGATGGAGGCGATCGCCGCCTCGGGCGCAGCGATGAGCGGCACCTCCGCGATCCATATGAACATCTTCGGCTTAAATCCCGTGGTCGTCTTCGGTACGGCGGAGCAGAAGCAGCGGATGCTGCCGCCGCTCATCCGCGGCGAGGACAAGGCCTGCTTCGCCGTCACCGAGCCCGATGCCGGGCTCGACACGACCGCGCTCGCGACGCGGGCGGTTCGGGAAGGCGATCACTACCTCGTCAGCGGCCGCAAGATCTGGATTTCGACGGCACAGGTCGCGAACAAGATGCTGATCCTGACGCGGACGACGCCGTTTGCCGAAGTCGCAAACAAAACCGACGGGCTCACCCTCTTCTATACCGATCTCGACCGCAGCCGGATCGAGCTGCGCGAGATCCCCAAGGCCGGGCGGAGCGCGGTCGATTCGAACATGCTTTTCATCGACGCGCTGCGGGTGCCCGCGGCCGACCGCATCGGCGCCGAGGGCGACGGCTTCCGCGCCATCCTCCACGGCATGAACCCCGAGCGCATCCTCATCGCCGCGGAAGCGGTGGGCTTGGGTCGCGCGGCGCTCGCCAAGGCCGCGTCTTACGCGGCCGAGCGCCGCGTCTTCGGCCGGCCGATCGGCCAGAACCAGGCGATCCAGCACCCGCTCGCCGAGAGCTGGATCGAGCTCGAAGCCGCCTGGCTCGCGACCTTGCGCGCCGCGGCGCTGTACGATGCCGGCAAGCCCTGCGGCGCCGAGGCGAATGCCGCCAAGTACCTCGCGGGTGAAGCCGCCTTCCGCGCCTGCGAGCGCGCCGTAATGACGCATGGCGGCATGGGTTATGCGAAGGAATACCATGTCGAGCGCTATTTGCGCGAAAGCCTCATCCCGCGCATTGCGCCCGTCAGCCCGCAAATGATCCTCAACTTCATCGCCGAGAAGGTGCTGGGGCTGCCGCGTTCGTATTGACGGGCTTAAGCCGCGACCTGGCCGATGCCGCCGCGCCGCGCTCCTGCCGCGACATTGCCCCAGAGAACGCGATGGTCCTCGGGCAGCGCCCGGCTGTTCGGCATCGAGAGCCAGAGGCGGAAGAGCAAGCGGTCCTGCCCCGTGCTCTTGTCGTCCTCGAAAGGCGTGCGGCCGTGATAGATGACGTGGTTGTTGAGGAACTGGATGTCGCCCGGCTCCAGCGTCATCTCGAAGGACAGCTCCTGCGCCAAGGCCAGCAGCATGTCGATGGCCTCGCGCTGGCCGGCATCGAGCTTCGGCACGCCGGGGACGAGCTGCGCCGCCTCGATATAGGTCAAGGAGAAATGGCTGGTGAGGCGGCCGTCGCGCACGCCGAAGACCGGCAGCGGATAGACATCGTCCGGGGTTTCCGACTCTTCACCGTGCCGGCTCCGCCAGATATTGGCGTAGAGCCGTTCGAGGAGATCGGGCCGACGCTCGAGCATGGCGTTGTGGATGGCGGCGGAGCTGGCGAGCTTGCTGGTGCCGCCCCGGCGCGCCTGGCGCACGCAGAGGAGCGCCACGACATCGGTGCGGTCGGTATGGAAGCGGAGCTGACCGTTGGAAAGGGTGCGGGCATAGGAGGAGAGGAACGGCCCCTTGCCGTCCGCCGTTTCGATCTGCCCGTAGCGCTTGCCGACATCGGCGCCTTCATCGCGGATGTCGCGCATGAGCTCGCCCCGGCGGTTCTGGAAGACCGGCTGCCCGAGATGGCGCGCGAGCCCGAAATAGAGCTGCCGCAGTTCGCCCTCGGCATAGCGTCCGACCGGAATGCCGCGCAGCTTCAACATGCCGCTGCCATTCTCGAGCTCATCGGCGATGTCGGCGACGAGCGGAGCGAGGCTCGGCAGCGGGAAATCGGCGGCGGTGATCTCGTGCCAGGCGAGCCCGCGCCGCTTCACGGCGGCGAGCGCTGCATCGATTTCCGCCAGCGCCGCCGGCGGCAGCTCGCGCACCCAGCGCCGCGAGCGTGCCATGTCTTTGCCGTGCCAAGCGCAGGGGCCCGTGATCGGATTTCGCATTCTTCCCTCTACCCGTGTTCATCGACGCGAGACCAAGCCGTTCCCTTTACCGCACCGATTCGGCGGCCGTGAACTGCAGCTCGATGGCGATCCCGTCCGGATCCTTGAGAAAGATCTGGGTCCCGCCCGAACGCGGATGATTCTCCATGGGCGGCACCTTCACGACCTCGAATGCGACGCCGCAGCGTTCAAGGTGGGCGATCGTCGCCTTGAGGCCCGTCGCATTGAAGGCGATGTGGTTGAACTTGCCGGTATCGGGCGCCGCACCGCCTTCGCGCACGGACAAATGAACGAGGGGCCGACCCGCCGCATAGAGCCACGCCCCCGGCTGGCTGAAGGGCGGGCGGTCGCCATCGACGAGCCCCAGCACATCCTTGTAGAAGCGGCGCGACCGTTCGAGATCGGCCGGGCTGAGATTATAGTGGTCGAGCCCCTCGATCATCGGTGCCTCCTGCAGCCTTCGCCTGTCCTCGCCGGCCCCATTATAACGCCGGGCCCGGACATGTCAGTCGCCATGCGGGTGCGAGGCGCCGCTCATTCGCCTGCGGATTGTCGGGCCGCGGGAAAGCTGGTTTAATTCGCGGCAAGAACAAGAAGAGGCGGCCGAGCATCCGGCCGAATTCCATCATCTCTGAACGGGGGGGTTCTCATGTCGGTCTCGGCCGTCGCCACGCAGAGTGCTTGGTACCGCAACCGTTGGGCGCAGCTCGTGCTCGGCATCATCGCCATGATGGCGATCTCGAGCCCGCAATATGTCTGGACGCTGTTCATCGCGCCGCTCAAAGCGCAGCTCGGCGCCGATCTCGCCAAGCTGCAATGGACCTTCTCGCTCCTTATTATTCTCCAGACCTTCTGCTCCCCCTTCCAAGCCTATCTCGTCGACCGCTTCGGCCCACGCCTGCTCATCTCGGCCGGTGCCGTCCTGTCCGGCGGAAGCTGGGTCCTCTCGACGCATCCCGGCGGCGTCGCCTCGCTCTATGTCACCTACGGCGTCCTCGGCGGTTTCGGCACCGGCATCGTCTATGTCGGCATCATCGGCCATATGGTGCGCTGGTTCCCCGACCGGCGCGGGCTTGCGACTGGCCTCGCCGCCGCCGGCTATGGCGCCGGCGCGATCATCACGACCTTCCCGATCTCCGGCATGCTTCAGACCTCGGGATATGCCGAGACGCTCCTCGTCTTCGGCCTCATCCAGGGGGCGATCGGGCTTCTCGTCGCGCAATGGCTGCGGATTCCGGGCGAGAGTGCCGCCGCCGCCACGCGCAGCACCGCCGCCGAAGCGCGCCAGTCGCGGCGCAGCTATACCTGGCAGGAGATGCTGAATTCGCCGCTCTTCTGGCTGCTCTTCGTGATGATGAGCATGATGTCGACGAGCGGCCTCATGGTGACCTCGCAGGTCGGCCCCTTCGCCAAGGATTTCGGCGTCAGCGACGCGCTGGTGCTGGGCATGGCGGCGCTGCCGCTCTCGCTCACCCTCTCGCGCGCCACCAACGGGCTCACCCGTCCCTTTTTCGGCTGGGTTTCAGACCATATCGGGCGCGAGAACACGATGTGCCTCGCCTTCGCCCTCGAAGCGGCGGCGATCCTCGTGCTCTTCGCCGTGCGCTCCAATCCGGCGCTCTTCGTCGTGCTGACCGGCCTCGTCTTCTTCGGCTGGGGCGAGATCTTCTCGCTCTTCCCATCGACTCTGACCGATCTTTTCGGGCCGCGCAACGCGACGACCAATTACGGCTTCCTCTACATCGCTCAGGGCGTCGGCTCGATTCTCGGCGGGCCGGCGGCGGCCTCTCTCAGAGCGATGACGGGAAGCTGGACCATGGTCTTCGTTCTGGTGGCGCTGCTCGACATCATCACCGCCCTGCTTGCGGTCGCGGTGCTGAAGCCGCTGCGCATCCGCCACATCGCCAAGGGCACATTGCGCTGAGCTGCGCCGGCACGCGGCGCGGCTCTCGGCTCAGATCGCCGCGATGCCGGCGGCGGCAAGGGTGAGAAGCGCGAGCGCGGCGACGCTCGCCGCGCGGCGCGCCAAATCCTTGCCCGCGCCGGCGCCGCCGTTGAGGCGCATCAAGCCGCCGATGACGAGGAGGGTCGCGCCCCAGAAGAGGAGCTGGATGCCCGAGGGCTGCGCGACATAGCCGATGAGGGCGTGCAGCGCCTTGCCTGCGATGCTGCCGTCGCTGAGGAAGGCTGAGCTGTCCCAGATCTGCTGGCCGAGCGACGGCAGCAGCTCGGCCTGGACAAGGAAGGACGCCGCTTGCGAGGCCATGCCGGCGGCGAGCAGCAGGATGAGGGCGCTCGTCACCGCAAAGAGATGCTTCGCCGGGATGCGCAAGAGGCCGAAATAGAGCGCCGCGCCGGTGGCGGCTCCGGCGGCGAGGCCGAGCGCGCCGCCGGCGAGCATCTCCGCCCCGCCCCCCGCTGAGGCGGCGATCCCGTAGAGGAAGAGGACGAGCTCGGAGCCTTCACGCAGCACGGCCATGCCGACGACGATGGCGAGCGCATGGAGCGGCCGCGCCCCCGCGCCGACGGCGCGCCCGAGGGCGTTTGCCTCCTGCGCCAGCTCGCGGCCGTGCCGGCCCATCCAGACATTGTGCCAGCCCAGCATCGCGACGGCGAGGAAGAGAATGCCGGCATTGAAGAGCTCCTGCCCCATCCCGGCCGCCGCCTGCGCGATCGCCTCGGCGAAGCCGGCGACGAGGCAGGCGCCGGCAACCCCGCCGACGACGCCGCCGCCGACCCAGAGAGCCCGGCGCGGAACGCCGCGGCTCGCCGCCATCACGATGCCCACGACCAGCGCCGCTTCGAGCACCTCGCGAAAGACAATGATCGCAGTCTGCAGCATCGGCAACGGCGCTCCTATTTCGCGATGATCGTGCCGTGCGCCGTGGCGCGGTGGAAGTCGCCGACGAATTCGTAGCGTCCAGGTTTCAAGGGCCCGATCGAGATCGTTATCTCCTGCCCGCCGGGAATGACCTTCTCGCGGTGGAGCGAGCCGCTTTCGAACTCCTCCGGCGTCGGATCGGCATTCTTGACCACGAGCTTCACCTTGGCGTTCGCCGGGACTTCGATCTCGGCAGGCGCGAATTGATGGTCCTTGATGGTCAACGCGACGCTCGGCTCATCGGCCCGCACCATGTCCGCAGACGCGGCGAGGCCGACGAGAAGCGCCGCGGCAATGACGGGTCTTATCATGAGGAGCTCACTGCGAATGCGAACGATACGCAATGATAATGCGATCGATTCGCAACTGCAAGCGCCGACATCGCCCGTCGATTGCATTGCCGCCGAGGCGGATTGTCGCAGAGGTCTGGCGGGAGCCTCCCGCGCCGGAAGAACGGCGCCTCACAGGAAGCGCGCCTCGGCCGCACCCAACGCCTCGATCTCGGCAATGACGGTGTCGCCGGGCTTCGGCCATTTGGTGCTGACGATGCTGCCCGTCGAGACGATCATCCCGGCGCGAAGCGGACGGCCGCGCGCCGCCAGCGTATTGGCGAGCCAGGCGAGCGCGGCGAGCGGATGACCCAGCACATCGGCGCCGCTGCCATGCCCGACCTCGGCGCCGTTGATCAGCATGCGCCCGCCGAGCTTCGCGAGATCGAGCTCGCGCCAGCGCGTCATCGGCGGCCCGGTGACGCAACCCGCATTCCAGGCGTTGTTGGCGACGAGGTCGCAGGCCGTGGCGAGCCTGTAGTCGGCGTTCTGATCGTCGATGATCTCGATGGCCGCCATGCAGGCGTCGACCGCCTCGGCGACGTTGTGCCGGTCGTAGCGGTGCCCCGCGGGCAGGTCGGCGCCCAGGCGGACGGCGATCTCGCATTCGACCGCGACATTGACGTAGGCGGCGCAGGAAAGGCGAGCCGGCGAGGGGTGGAGCATGCCGGCGAAGATCGCACCGCCGCAGGGGTGGTCGATACCCATGAGGCGTTGCATCACGGGAGTCGTGATCGCGATCTTGTAGCCGGCGATGGCACCGCGCGCCGGATGGAAAAGCGCCTGCAGGCGCTCCTGCATGGCGTAAGCCTCCGCGAGGTCCGCCGGGCGCAGCTCCAGCGGCAAGGGTTCGAGCTTCCGGCGCTCGCGATAGACCTCGTGGAGATGGTGCGCGCCTCGTGCCGCCTTGTCGTCCGCCATGCTTCGCCCCTCGGCAATCGTCTATTCAGTCCTAGCATGAAACGGAGCCCGCCGGCACGGCGAGGCGAAGGCGCTTGCGTCCCTCCCCTGCCTGGTTGCAGCATTGGCGGTTGTACCGCCGCGGCGGCCTGACGACAAAAAGGGAGATAACGCGATGAGAGTGACCCTTGCCCTTGCCCGGCCGGCCCGGCGGCTTTGCCGGATCGCGGTCATCGTCGCGGCGGTATTGGGCCCGACTGCGATCGCAGCCGAGGCGCAGCTCATGATCGTCGGCAATGATGAGAAGATCACCTGGGACGAAAACGGGAAGGCGGTCAACCGACCACCGGGCAAGGACACGATCGACATCTTCGATCTCAAGGGCACCCCGGCGTCGCCAAAGCTTCTCGCCACGCTCGATCTCGAGAACTCGATCGTGGGTCCGCCCGTCAATCTCGCGATCACGCCCGACGACGCGATCGCTATCATCGCCAACTCGCTCGACAGCGTTAAAGACGGCGAGGGCTGGAAGACCGTGCCGGACAACAAGCTCTATGTCGTCGATCTCACGACGAACCCGCCGCAGCGGATCGCCACCATCGAGGTCGGCAAGCAGCCCTCGGGCGTGGCGATCAGCCGCAAGGGCGATCTCGCCCTCGTCGCCAATCGCGCCGACAATTCGATCAGCGTCCTCGCGATCGAGGGCAAGGAGGTGAAGGTCATCGACACCGTGCCGATGGGGGATTCCGTCGCCGCCGTGGCGATCACCCCGGACGGGAAGCACGCGCTCGCCGTCAAGCCCACCGTGAACCGCGTCGCTCTCCTCGACATCGACGGGCAGAAGGTCACCTACGGCAAATACGACATGATCGTCGGCAATTTTCCGTATAATGTCGCGATCGCGCCCGGCGGCAAGATCGCGCTCGTCAACAACAACGGCGCGAATGGCTCGGCCGACGGCAATGTCGACACCGATGCGGTCATCGATCTCGAAGCCAGCCCCCCGCGCGTCATCGATTTCGTCGTCGTCGGCGACGGCCCGGAGGGGCTGGCGATCAGCCCCAAGGGCAACCTTGCCGCTTCGCTCCTCTTGCGCGGCTCGAACGCCGACCACAAGGCCTTCTTCTATCACAAGAACAGCGCCATCGCCGTGCTGCGCATCAGCGGCAAGAAGGTGACGAAGGTAAGCGAGGTCGAGGTCGGCGGCCTCGCCGAAGGCATCGGCTTCAGCCCGGATGGCAAATACCTCTATGTCGGCAACTTCCTCGATGGCGACATGTCGATCCTCAAAGTCGACGGGACAAAGCTGGTCGAGACCGGCAAGCGCATGAAGCTGTCGGGCCACCCCGCCTCGCTGCGCGTCTCGCCGAGATAGCGCCCCGAAGCGTCCAGCACGAGGAAGCCGAATGTCGCTTCACCTCTACCTAGCCTATGTCGCAGCCTGCATCGTCCTTGTCATCGTGCCCGGGCCGACCGTGACCCTCATCGTCGCGAACAGCCTCCGGCACGGCACGCGGGCCGGGCTCTTGAACGTCGCCGGCACGCAGCTCGGCCTCGCTCTCATGATCGGGATCGTGCTCGCCGGCCTCGCCTCGCTCATCGAGGCCTTGGGCTGGTGGTTCGACTGGGTCCGCCTCGCCGGCGCCGCTTATCTTGTTTGGCTCGGCGTGAAGCTCCTGCGCTCCTCCGCCGAAGCCGCGCGGCGGCTTCCTCTTGCAAGGCTTTCTCGTGCTGATGAGCAATCCGAAGGCGCTGATCCTCTTCGGCGCTTTCTTTCCGCAATTCATCGACCCCGGCGGCGATTATATGAGGCAGGTGATCCTGCTCGGCGTCACCGCCATGGCCACCGCCTTCGTCTTCGACAGCTCCTACGCGATCCTCACCGGCAAGGCGGGCACGCTGCTCTCGCGGCGCCGCGTGCGCTTCCTTTCGCAAGCGAGCGGGATTTTCCTCATTGGCGGCGGCGCCTGGCTCGCGCTTGCGCGGAGCCGGTGACCGCGGCGTCAGCGCAGAGCGAAGCTCACCTGTCGAGGAAGGCGCGCGCCGCCGCGTCGATGATGCTGCCCTCGTCGATGCCGTAAGCGCGGTAGAGATCGGGGATGTCGCCCGACTGGCCGAAGCGGTCGACGCCAAGCGGGTAGACGCGGTGCCGGGCGACGCCGCCCAGCCAGGACAGCGTTGCGGGATGAGCGTCGATGACCGTGACGAGCGCGGCGTCGGGAGAGAGGCGCTGGAGAAGCTGCGCAATGTGGCTCTCCTCGCCGACCTTGCGCCGGCTCGTCAGCCAATCCGCATGGAGGCGGTCGGGCGAGGTTACGGCGAGGAGCCCAATCCCGGGCGCATCCTCGGCGATCGCCGCATGTGCAGCCATCGCCTCCGGCGTCACCGCGCCGCAGCAGACGACCGCAAGCTCCGCCCCGGCCTGTGGCTCGATGAGCCAGTAGGCGCCCTTGATGATGCCGGCGACAAGCGCGGCGTCGAGCTGCCGCGGCGGCTGCTCCACGGGCCGGGTCGACAGGCGGAGATAGATGGAGCTGCCCCTCTCCTCCTGCATGTGCTGAAAGCCCCAGCGCATCAGCACCGCGAGCTCGTCGACGAATGCCGGCTCGAAGCCGGCGAGCCCGGCTTGCGCAAGGCCGATCAGCGGTTCCGACATCGATTGATGGGCGCCGCCCTCGGGCGCGAGGGTAATGCCCGAGGGCGTCGCCACGATCATGAAGCGGGCATCTTGGTAGCAGGCATAGTTCAGCGCGTCGAGGCCGCGCTTGATGAAGGGGTCGTAGAGGGTGCCGATCGGCAGCAGGCGCGCGCCGAAGAGAGAGCCGGTAAGCCCCAGCGCGGCGAGAAGAAGAAAGAGGTTCGTCTCGGCGATCCCGAGCTCGATATGCTGGCCCTGCGGCGACAGCAGCCAGCGCTGCGCCGAGACCACCTTCTCGTCGCGGAAGACGTCCTGCCGCTCGGTGCGGTCGAAGATGCCGCGCCGATTGACCCAGGCGCCGAGATTGGTCGAGACCGTCACATCGGGCGAGGTCGTGACGATGCGGGAGGCGAGCTCGCCGCCCGCGGCCGCCAGCTCGTTTAGGATGCGGCCGAACCCCTCCTGCGTCGACATGCGCGCGCCGCGCGGCACCGGCAGGCTCTCCGGCACGGCGATGGGCGGAGCGGTGAGCCGCCGCCGGCCTGCCGCGTTGAAGGGCACCTGGTCGAGAAATGACTGCAGCGCCTCGGGCGCCGTGTCGAGGCCGGCGAAACGGTCCCATTCGGCGCCTTCGGGTACCGCCATGGCCGCGCGGAAGCGCTCCATCTGCTCGACATTCATGAGCCCGGCGTGGTTGTCCTTGTGGCCGGCGAAGGGAAGGCCGAAGCCCTTGATCGTGTAGGCGATGAAGCAGGTGGGAACGTCGTCCTCGATGGCATGGAAGGCATCGAGCACCGCCTCCATGTCGTGGCCAGCGAGATTGGTCATCAACGCGTGCAGCTCGTCATCGCCGAGCTCGTCGAGGATGCGGCGGATGCCGGGATAGCGGTTGAGATCGCGCCGCAGATGCTCGCGCCAGCCGGCCCCGCCCTTGTAGACAAGCGCCGAGTAGAGCGAGTTCGGACAGGCGTCGATCCAGTCGCGCAAATGCTCGCCATCGGGCGCCGCGAAGGCGGCTTCGAGGCGCTTGCCGTATTTGATCGTGACGACGCGCCAGCCCATCATGCCGAAGAGCGTGTCGATGCGATTGAAGAGGCGATCGCTGACGATCGTGTCGAGGCTCTGGCGGTTGTAGTCGATGACCCACCAGAGGTTGCGCACATCGTGCTTCCAGCCTTCGAGCAGCGCCTCGAAGACGTTGCCCTCGTCGAGCTCGGCATCGCCGACCAGAGCCACCATGCGCCCCGCCGGCCGGTCGGCCGGAGCCAGGCCCTTCAGCCGCACATAGTCCTGGGCGATCGAGGCGAAAAGCGTGATGCCGACGCCGAGCCCGACCGAGCCGGTCGAGAAGTCGACGTCATCGGCGTCCTTGGTGCGCGAGGGATAGGATTGCGCGCCGCCGAAGGCGCGGAACGCCCGCAATTGATCGAGGCTCTGATTGCCGAGCAAATACTGGATCGCATGGAAAACGGGCGAGGCATGCGGCTTCACCGCAATCCGGTCCGCCGGGCGCAGCACGTCGAAATAAAGCGCCGTCATCAAGGTGACGAGCGAGGCGCTGGAGGCTTGATGGCCACCGACCTTCAGCCCGTCGCGGCTCGGGCGCAGGTGATTCGCATGGTGGATCGTCCAGGCCGAGAGCCACAGCACCTTGCGCTCGAGCGCCCGCAGGATGCGCAGACGCTCGGCGCTGTCCGGCACCGCTCTCCTGTCCTCGGCCGCTTGCGGGAAGGCCATGCTCATGCACCTCGGTGCCGCATTCTAGCGCAAGACGCCGGAAAAAAGCGCCTTCCAAACTGGCAATGAGCCGTGCTGCCGGTCGGGGCTGCGAGACGACACGGGGCGCATGACCAATTCCTTCCTTCAACCAGCGCGTTAAGCCTCCGATAACCGTGATCGCCGTATTTTAACCACGATCGAGAGCAGCAGGCCCGGGGCGCCCCGAGGACGGAATAGGACTATGCGGAAGAACCGCCTCCACGAGCTGCACCGGGCTTTCCGCCGGATCGTCGCGTGGGCGCTGGACCGCGATTGGCAGGACTGGAGCCCTCCGAAGGCGCTCGCGGCGCTCTCCCCGATCCGCGCCAGGATCGGCTACGGTCTCAAAATTGCCGGCGGGGCGATCAGCGGCGTTTCCCGCTTCGCTTCGGCTGCGCTGCGGCAGCGCATGCAGGAGAGCGCGGAGTGGCGCCGCCATTCCCGCCTTCGCCAAAGCATGCTCGCCATCGCCGCCGGCGATCTCGACGCGACGATTCCGGAGTGTCGCGGCACAGCGGGTGAGATGGCGGCGGCGCTCGCCGCCTTGCGCGATCTCGTCCGCGCGGCGCAAGCGAAGGAGCGTCAGGCGGCCGAAGAAGGGGCGCGCCTCGCCGAGGCCCATCACCGGGTGCTGCTCGATCTCGCCGAGGACGTCGAAAGAAGCATCGCCGAGGCCGCTCAAGGCATGGCGGGGTCGGCGAATGGCATGCGCGCCGATGCGGAAGCCGCGATCGGTTCCGCCGGGCTTGTCCGCGGGCAGGCGGACACGGTCATCGCCGCATCGACTGAGGCCGTGGCGAATGTCGGCTGCGTTGCCGCGGCAACGGAAGAGTTGGCCCGATCGACTGCCGAGATCGGCGACCGTATCGGCCAATCCTCGGCAATCACCGCGGAGGCGGTGCGCGCCGCGGGCAGCACCAACGCCACAGTCGGCGGGCTTCTCGAGGCGGCGGAGAAGATCGGCACCGTGGTGAAGCTCATCAGCGATATTGCCCGGCAGACGAATCTTCTCGCCCTCAACGCCACGATCGAGGCGGCCCGCGCCGGCGAAGCCGGCAAAGGCTTCGCCGTGGTCGCCGGCGAAGTAAAGCTGCTCGCGGGGCAAACGGCCAAGGCCACGGAAGAGATCGGCAAACAGGTCGGAGCGATGCAGGCGGCAACGCGCGAGGCCGCGGCGGCGATCGAGAATATCGGACGGACCATAGGCCGGGTCGACGAGGTCACGGCGGCGATGGCGGCTGCCGTCGAGAAGCAAGCTGGCACGACGCAGCGGATGGCCGGCAGCGTCGGCGCGGCCACCGCCGATGCCGAGGCGGTCGCGGCGGCGGCGCTCGAATCGGCGCGCAAGGCCGAAGAGGCAGAGGCCGCCATCCGTCGTGTGCAAGAGGGCGGCGCGGCGCTTGTTGCGCAATCGAATGCGCTCCGCGCCGAGCTTCTCCATTTCATGGACCGAGTCCGCGCGCGCTAGACGGACACCGCTCCGGCTCGCGACAATGTGCGCGGCCGTTACCTTATTGCGGTTGCGGCGGCGATCACCGGCGGCCAGCATCGGATGAGCCCGATCCGAGACGATGGAGGTCACCCGTGCCGCAAAGCAGCTTCACTCTTTATGGCGTCGCCATCTCCGGCCCCACTTACAAGGTGGCGCTGATGCTGACGCTCTGCGGCGAGCCCTTCGCCTACCGCCATGTCGACCTGTTCAAGGGCGCCCACAAGCAGCCGGAGTTCCTCGCCATCAACCGCTACGGCCAGGTGCCGGCGCTCGTCCATGGCGAGCTGCGGCTCTGCCAGTCGGGCGCGATCCTGCAATACCTCTCCGAAGTGCTCGGCAAATTCGCCGGCGCCGACACGCTGACCCGGCAGCGCACCCGCGAATGGCTGTTCTGGGAGGCCGACCGGCTGAGCCCCGGCATCAACCGGACGCGCGCCATCGCCCGCGGCTTCCTCGAGGCCGATCCCGCGACGGCGAAGGTGTATCGCGAGGCCGGCGAAGCGGGGCTGAAGGTCCTGGATGAAAGTCTTGCCGCCAGCAATTTCATCGCAGGCGCGATGCCGACCATCGGCGACATCGCCTGCTACGGCGCAATTGTCTTCGCCGAGGAAGGCGGCTTCAGGCTCGCCGATTGGCCGCATGTCAAGGCCTGGGCAGGCAGGATGGCGGCCCTTCCCGGCTTCAAGGCGCCGCTCGACCTTTTGCCGATGAACGACATGCGGTGAAGCACGCG
>JAJPHB010000022.1 GCA_021325525.1 Alphaproteobacteria bacterium | reverse complement strand
TGGATGATGTCGACGCCGCGCGCATCGGCGGCGCGCGCGAAGCCCCAGGCGACGGCGTCGTGCCGCGCCGTGCCGCCGCGGCGCTGCACCATGCCGCCGAGGATGGGGTAGCGGGCGCCGCGCCCGACATCGAGGATCGGCACCTCGCGCTTCAGCGCCTCGACGGACAGCATTTCCGAATCGATGCCGTTGAGGCGGAGCGCGCCGACCCGGCGCCGCATCTCGCTGAGCTCGCCGCCGGTCTGGGCCACCGACACGACGCCGCGCTGCGAGAACATGAGGTTGAAGTTGAGCTCCTGCGACAGCCCTTCCCACAGCTTCAGCGCATGCTCGTAGAGATGCGCGCTGTCGTCCCAGAGGTAGTTGGAGCGGATGATGGTCGTATTGCGGCCGGTATTGCCGCCGCCGATCCATCCCTTCTCGAGGACGGCGACATTGGCGATGCCGTGATTCTTGGCGAGATAATAGGCCGTCGCGAGGCCGTGGCCGCCGCCGCCGATGATGACGACGTCATAGGCCGGCTTCGGCGCCGCATCGCGCCAGGCGCGCGCCCAACCTCGATGCCCGCCGAGAGCATGGCCGAAAAGCCGCAGAAACGAGTACCGCATCGCGATCCCAGCCCTTCCCGCTGGCCCCGAGCGGCAGCCTATCATCCCGGACCGGCCGGCTCGACTTCGATCGCTTCGACATCACCCGCGTGCTCGCCGCCGCGGCGTGGCGACTGTCTCGCAACCCGGCCTCAGGAGGCGAAGCAGCCCTCTTTGCCGCACACCCAAGCCTTCATTCTCTGCCATGAGGACCGCCACGCCGATCCGCCTCTCTGGTTCGGCAGACGTCCCACGACGACATCGGTATGCGCCTGTCGCAACACGGCGAGAACGAGGTCGTGCGTCGTCGTCGGACGGTCGTTGAACCGCTCGATGCGCCGGCAGCGGCGGCCGGTCACCTCGCGGATCGCCGTGAGGATCACCGGCTCCAGTACCAGCTCCGCCTCTACCGCCTGCATCGCGCCGACGATGCAACGCCGGCCATCCACCGTCTGGTTGATCCCTTTGCACCAGCGATCCTCGGTGGCGAGCAGCTCGGCCACCTGCTCGAGCTTCCGCAAGGTCTCGCTCTTCGCGTATTCGGCACCATCGAAAGGCATGTTTCCTCGCAACCTGCTTAGTCGTGCGCTCTTTGCGCCGCTATTGTCGATGGCTGTACAACAGGACGACCACCGGTATGTTCTCGCATTCGCGCCGCCCGCTATCAGGCGATTTGCGGCCGCGATTTCCTCGGGAGATTACCGTGAGACGAGGCGTCCCTCTTCGAGGGCGACGATGCGGTCCATGCGCCTTGCAAGATCGAGGTTGTGCGTCGCGACCAAGGCCGCGAGCCCGGCCTTGCGGACGATGTCGATGAGGACGCCCGTGACGCTCTCGGCCGTATGCTCGTCGAGATTGCCGGTCGGCTCGTCGCCGAGCAGGATGCGGGGACTGTTGGCAAGAGCGCGGATGATGGCGACGCGCTGCTGTTCGCCGCCCGAAAGGCGGGCCGGACGATGCCCCTCGCGCGGCGCGAGGCCGACCATGCCGAGGAGCTGGCGCGCGCGCATCCGCGCCACGCGTCGCGGCGTCCCGGCGATCATCTGCGGCAGCATGACGTTCTCGAGCGCGGAGAATTCCGGCAGCAGGTGATGGAATTGATAAACGAAGCCGAGCTGGCGGCCGCGAATCGCCGTGCGCTCGGCATCGCTCATGCGGCCGCAGGGGCGGCCGGCGACGATCACCTCGCCGCCGTCCGGGCGCTCGAGCAGCCCGGCGACATGGAGCAGCGTCGATTTGCCCGACCCCGAGGGGCCCACCAGCGCCACGATCTCGCCCGGATAGAGCGAGAGCGAGGCGCCGCGCAGCACTTCGAGGGCGCTTCCGGCTTGGCGGTAGGTGCGGATGACAGCGCGCAATTCGAGCACAGGCTCGGTATCATTCTCTCCGCCGAGCCGGCGGCCGCCGACGACCTCGACATCACTCATAACGGAGCGCTTCGACCGGATCGAGGCGCGCCGCGCGCCAAGAGGGGTAGAGCGTCGCCAGGAAAGAGAGCGCCAGCGCCATGACAACGACATAGGCGACCTGGATCGAATCGACCTTCGAGGGCATCTGCGAGAGGAAATAGATCGTCGGGTTGAAGACATCGACGCCGGCGACGCGCTGGATGAATTGGCGGATCGCCTCGATGTTCTCGGCAAAGGCGAGGCCGAGGGCGAAGCCGGCGATCGTCCCGACGATGCCGATCGAGGCACCCGAGAGCATGAAGATGCGGAGGATCATGCCGCGGCTTGCGCCCATCGTGCGCAGGATCGCGATGTCGTGGCCCTTGTCCTTCACCATCATGATCATGCTCGAAATGATGTTGAAGGCGGCGACGACGATGATGAGAGTGAGGATGAGGAACATGACGTTCCGCTCGACCTCGACCGCGGTGAAGAGGCTGGAATTCGCCTGCTGCCAGTCGATGACCCGATCGCCTCTCGGCAGGCCGGCGAGAATGCGGTAGCCGATCGCCCGCGCGTTGTCGGGATTGTTGACCCAGATCTCGAGGCTCGTCACCGCATCGGGATGCTTGAAGAAGAGCTGCGCCGCCGGCAGCGTCATGAAGACGATCGAGCTGTCATATTCCGACATGCCGACATCGAAGGTGCCCGCCACCTTGTAGGATTTCATGCGCGGCACGGTCCCGAAGGGCGTCGGGTTGCCCTCGGGGGAGATCAGCTTCACTTCGCCGCCCGGCCGGAGGCCCAGCTTCTGGGCGAGGCGGTAGCCCAAGATGACGCTGTCCTCGTCGAAGGACTGCATCGTACCGGGGCTGAGGTGTTGAGCGACGCTGGGGATCTTGGCAAGATCCTCGGCCGGCACGCCGCGCACCAGCGCGCCCGAGGCGGCGTTCCCGGCGCCGCTCGCGAGGACCTGCCCCTCGACCTGCGGCACCACGGCGAGCACTCCCGAAACCGATTTCACCTTCTGCGCCAAGGCGCCGTAATCGCCGAGATCGCTCGTCGCGCTCATCACGGCGAGATGGCCGTTAATTCCGAGAATGCGCCCCAGAAGCTCCGCGCGAAAGCCGTTCATCACCGACATGACGATGATCAGCGTCGCGACGCCGAGAGCGATGCCGAGCAGCGAGAAGATGGCGATGACCGAGATGAACCCTTCCTGCCGCCGGGCGCGCAGATAGCGGAACGCGACCATCCGCTCGAAGGTGTTGAAGATCATGGGCGTTGCCTGGCGGTTTCACCTGACGCGCCCTCGCCGCGACGTGGAGAGGGTTTCCTTCGCGGGGCAAGACAAGCGAGCGTGATCGGTGCCAAGGTCATTCGCCGGTCAGCTTCGCCAATGCCGCCTCGCTCGATACCTCCTGCCTCTCCCCTGTCCGCCGGCTCTTCAGTTCGACCGTTCCGGCGGCGAGGCCGCGCGGGCCGATGACGAGCTGCCAGGGCAGGCCGATGAGGTCCATCGTCGCGAATTTGCCGCCGGGCGATTCGTCGCGGTCGTCATAGAGAGTCTCGACGCCGGCACTTCGCAGGCGCGTATAGAGAGCGTCAGCAGCGGCAACGCATGCAGCATCCCCGGCGCGCAGATTGACGAGTCCCACCCGGAACGGCGCGACAGCCTCCGGCCAGATGATGCCGCGCTCATCATGGCTCGCCTCGATGATGGCGCCGACGAGGCGCGAGACGCCGATGCCGTAGGAGCCCATCTCGACCGGCACGCTCTCGCCCTTCGGCCCGGCGACGACGGCATTCATCGGCTTCGAGTACTTCGTGCCGAAGAAGAAGATATGGCCGACCTCGATGCCGCGCGCCGTGACGAGCTGCTCGGCTGGCAATGGGCATTTCGCCGGGTCGTGCATGTCGTCGGTCGCGGCGTAGAGCGAGGTCCATTGTCGGAAGAAGGGTTCGAGATCGCTGTCGAAATCGAGCCCGTCGGCGGCCTTCAGGATGTCGGTCTCGAGCCATGCCTTGTCGCAATAGACGGCGCTCTCGCCGGTCTCGGCGAGGATGATGAATTCATGGGAGAGATCGCCGCCGATGGGTCCCGTCTCGGCGCGCATCGGGATCGCCTTGAGGCCCATCCGCGCGAAGGTCCGCAAGTAAGCGACGAACATCTTGTTGTAGGAGTGCTTGGCGCCCTTCGCATCGAGGTCGAAGGAATAAGCGTCCTTCATCAGGAACTCGCGACCGCGCATGACGCCGAAGCGCGGGCGCACCTCGTCGCGGAACTTCCACTGGATGTGATAGAGGTTCTTCGGCAGGTCGCGATAGCTCTTCAGCGCGCCGCGGAAGATGTCGGTGATCTGCTCCTCGTTGGTCGGCCCATAGAGCATGTCGCGCTCGTGCCGGTCGCGGATGCGCAGCATCTCCTTGCCGTAATCGTCGTAGCGGCCGCTTTCGCGCCACAGATCCGCCGGCTGGATCGTCGGCATGAGCACTTCCTGGGCGCCGGAGCGGTCCTGCTCCTCGCGCACGATCTGCTCCACCTTCTTGAGGACGCGGAAACCGAGCGGCAGCCAGGAATAGATGCCGGCGCTCGACTGCCGGATCATGCCGGCGCGCAGCATCAGGCGATGCGAGACGATCTGCGCCTCGCTCGGATTCTCCTTGAGGAGCGGCAGGAAATAGGCGGAAAGGCGCATGCTGCCTCGCGGGTCTCGACGGAACCGGCGGCACTCTCCTTCGCCGGCGCGGCGGAATTTAGGCAATGACCCCGGCGATGTCCATGAACGAGGCGGGCGTGGGGTGTTGAGGGGCAATCGTCAGAATCCGGCCCGACCCCGTCGTTGCGAACGCCGGCGAAGCAATCCCGTCTGACCCAGGACCCGGATTGCTTCGCGCGCTGTTCGATGGACGCTTTCCCGAAAGTTTGGGAGCCTCAGCCTATCGCAGCTCGGCGATAACCTTTTCCGCGTCATCGAGATCTTTGCGCCAGCCGCCGAAATTCTTTCGGTAGCCGGCGATCTCCTTGGCGATTGCCGTCAGCCCGGATTTGATCTGCGGGTATTCGGCGATCTCGCCCGGAATGGCCTTGGCGCGCTCCTCGATGGCCGTGCATTGAGTGTCGGCCTGCTCCAACCGTGCACGGAAGGTGTCGACGATCTTCTGGCGGTCATCGAGTACCTTGGTCTTCGCTGGCGGCGCCAATTTTGAGTAATCCCACTGCTTGATCTTCTCGGCCAGGCCCTCGACCGTATCCATCTTCGCGAGCAGGGATTTCACCTGCCCGAGGACCCGGTTCATCTCGTCGATGCGCTTCGTATAGGCGCCAGGATCCTTACCCTGCATCGAATAGGTCTCGGCGCGTTCGGCGGCGGTCTTGATCTGAATGACCGCCTTATCAATGCCGCGGATCAGCTCCTGCGCCTTCTGCGCCGCATCGTCGCCTTTGCGGAAAGCCGTATTCGATTTCATCCGGTAATCGTCGGCCTTGGCTTTGGCGATCGTGTCGGGGAGCTTGTAATCGCTGCGCGTTTTCATCAACGGACTATCGCCGCTGTGCAATTTCGCATTGGCTTCGGCATGGATTTTCTTCTCCAGAGCTTCCGCTTCCTCTACATATCTCTGAAGAAGATCGAAGGCGCCGAGATTCCCCGCCATATCGCCCTTCTGCCGCGTTGCCTGCGCTTGCTGAACGGCCTTGGCGACGCCGGCGGCCGCGGATTTCAACGCGGCCACGGCGTCCTGCGCGCTCTTCAGAACCGCGGCGGCGTCGACGGCGCCCTGCTCGCGCAGCTGCAGATGCGCCATCGCCTCGTCCTTGATCTTGAACCAGGCGGCGTCCTCGGCGGCATTGCGGTCCTTGCCGGTTCCGTTGGCGCCGCCCGAGGCGACCAGCGCGTCGAGCTCCTTGGTGATCTTGCCCAGGGCCTTCTCGATGATGCTCATGCTCTGCTTCTGCGGCGCGGTGAGGTTCGGCCGCTTCGCCTCGACCTTGTGCACCTTGACAAGGTAGTTCGCGATCGTCGTCTTCGCTTTGCCGGCGGCCTTCACGGCATCGGCGGGCTTCTTCGCCTTGGTGACGGCCGACAGTGCCGTTCCGACGCCCGACGCGTTGCCGGAGAAAAGGCCGAGCTTGACCTTTTCGACACCGGTGATCGCCTTCGACTGGTTCTTGATCTCCGACCAATACGTATCGAGCTGCATAGCTGCCTCCGCAAGGAATGAGCTGCCCGCCATAGGACTAGCATGCAACTCTTGCGCGGAAAATGCTGGCCGCGCTTTCTTGTGACGGTGATCACAAGCCGATGCGGAGACTGCCCGCTCAGCGCCTTCGCCGTTCCTCGACCCAGTCGCTCGGCACTGCTTCGCGCAGTGGGATCTCAGCTCCCAGCCCTTCGACGAAGGCGATGCCTTGATCGGGGTAGAGGCAAATTTCGTGCGAAAAGCGGTTGCCAAAGGCCCAGATCACCAGATCCGTCGATCCGGCATTCTCGAAACAATGCGGCTCGGGATCTTCGGGCAGATAGCAGAAGCAGTCGCCGGGGCGCGCCGGGAGACGCTCGGCCCCGTGATGCAGCGTGCCCTCCCCCGCCATCACGATGAGGATTTCCTCCTGAAAGACGTGTTTGTGCCGGCGCGAGGAAAAGCAGCCCGGAGCCACGGTCTGGATGGTAAGCCCAATGCTCTTCGAGCCGAGATTGCGCCCGATATCGGCCATCCGCGCTTTGATCTCGCCTTCGAAGGCATAGGCGAAGGGCGTGACCTCTTCGAGCCTTACCCTGCGCAACACGACCCGTTCCTTCAGCTCCCGACAGGGCCGCCGGCCTGCTGCCAGGCGCTGAACCCGCCGGCGAGGTGAGCGACGCGCCTCAACCCCATATCCTGCAAGGTTTTCGCGGCAAGCGCCGAGCGCCCGCCGGAGGCGCAATAAAGCACGAGCTTCTTGCCGCTCGACAGCGCCGGATTATGGGCGGGGCTTTCCGGGTCCGCCTGGAATTCGAGGAAGCCGCGCGGCACATGGACCGAGCCCTTGATGCCGCCGCTTTGCCGGCGCTCGACGCTTTCGCGGACATCGACGAAGACGGTGTCCGGATCGCCCGCGAGCTTCAGCGCGTCGGCAACCGACAGCGTCTCGACCTCGGCATTGGCTTCGGCGACGAGCTGCTTCACTCCGCGTTTCAGCATGATATGGCCTCGCTCCAGGGTGAGAGGACGCGACCAGGCGCGTTTCACCTCATATGGTCACGGCAAGCTGCGCCGAGCAGGGCTTCCTCCGTGCCGCTGAGCGGTACGCCGTCGAGATAGGCCTTACCGCCCTGAACGGTGACGTAGCCGATCTCGGACCGGCCATGGAAAAGGCTCGCATCGGCGGGAATGCCGAAGCGGCGCTGCAGGTCGACGGTGATCTTGACGGGAGCGTCGGCAAGATGCCGGTTCAGCGCCTCGTTGCCGGCGGGCAGATCCGCCGGCGCCACGGGCTTGCCGTGGACATCGACCCCTGGCGTGTAAGCGACGCCTGGCGCGTCGCCGAGATGCGCGATCGCGGCGCACGCGTCGGGAGCGACGGTGATCGGAGCGCTCGCCACTGTGACTGGGATGCCGACCGCAAGAAAGGAAGCGAACAGAGTCGCGCTGCGCCGCAGATGCATTGCGAAAGGCTAGCGCAACCTCGGCGTCCGCGCCAGGATAGCCGCACCGCCGCCAAGGAACGGCCGGCAAGAACCGACCTGCTGGGGGAATGATGCTGGATTCCTATTTCAAGCT
This sequence comes from Alphaproteobacteria bacterium, assembly GCA_021325525.1. Classification (GTDB taxonomy): domain Bacteria; phylum Pseudomonadota; class Alphaproteobacteria; order ATCC43930; family CGMCC-115725; genus URHD0088. The sequence goes on along the minus strand of JAJPHB010000022.1, from coordinate 41,747 downwards.
GAGCGCACACGGCACGACGGTCCGCACCGAAATCGTCGCCGGCTTCACCACTTTCCTCACCATGGCTTACATCATCTTCGTCAACCCGGCGATTCTGTCGGAGGCGGGGATGGATCGCGGCGCCGTCTTCGTCGCCACCTGCATCGCCTCGGCGATCGGAACGCTGGTCATGGCGCTCTACGCCAACTACCCGCTCGCTCTGGCGCCAGGGATGGGCCTCAACGCCTATTTTACCTTCAGTGTCGTCAAGGGCATGCATGTGCCCTGGCCGGTGGCCCTCGGCGCCGTCTTCATCTCCGGCGTCGCCTTCCTCATCCTCAGCGTGACGCGCATCCGCGAGCTGATCGTCGATGCCATTCCGCGCTCCCAGAAAATGGCGATTTCCGCCGGCATCGGCCTCTTCCTCGGGATTATCGCCTTGAAGAACGCGGGAATCGTGGTGGGTCACCCGGAAACCTTCGTGACGTTGGGCGACCTCCATGCCGCGCCGACCGTGCTGGCGATCCTCGGCTTCTTCTTGATGGTGGCCCTCGACGCCCGGCGCGTGCCGGGCGCTCTCATCATCGCCATACTCGCCACCACCATTGCGGGGATCGCCTTCGGCGTTTCAAAGTTCGGCGGCGTCTTCTCGCTGCCTCCGTCCCTCGCCCCCACGGTGCTGAAGATGGATGTCGGCGGCGCGCTTTCGCTCGGGCTTCTGACCATCATCTTCGCCTTCCTCTTCGTCGATCTCTTCGACAATACGGGGACGCTGGTCGGCGTCGCGCATCGGGCCGGGCTGATCGATCGCGACGGCAAGATCCCGCGGATCGGCCGAGCGCTCATCGCGGACTCGACGGCGACGATGGTTGGCGCCGTTCTCGGCACCTCGACGGTGACGAGCTATATCGAGAGCGCGGCCGGCGTCAAAGCCGGCGGGCGCACCGGGCTCGTCGGCGTCGTCGTCGCCGCCCTCTTCCTGCTCGCGCTTTTTCTGGCGCCGCTCGCCGGCACGGTGCCGGCTTATGCCACGGCGCCCGCCCTGCTCTTCGTCGCCTGCATCATGACCCGCGGGCTGTTCGAGATCGATTGGGACGATGTGACCGAATACGCGCCCGCGGTCGTGACCGCGATTACCATGCCGCTCACCTTCTCGGTCGCGAACGGCATCGCCTTCGGCTTCATTGCCTATGGCGGCATCAAGCTGCTCGCCGGCCGCTGGTCGGAAGCCTCGCCCGCGCTCCTCGTACTCGCCGTGCTGTTCGTTATCAAGTTCGTCTGGCTCTGAGACGGCGCGACTCGGCGGCGAGTGGCGAGACGCCGCCGCGATAAATCGATGCAGCCATGCAAAAAGTGCGTGACTAACGCCCTGAATTTCCGTACAGTCGCTTCATAAGAACGATAATTCCAAAGCGGTTACGGGCGCAGGTCCGAGTTTAGGGAGGAAATCGCCGTCACGAGACGGGCCGGGAGATGTCTCGGTCAAACTGTCAGCGAACGAGAGGCTGAGCTTCGATGGCAAGACCACGGGTCTTGCCATTCTTTTTTTATCAAGCCCTCAGCAACCAGGGCGGACGATTCGCCAGGATCCTGTCATAGATGGGACAATCCTTAACATGCGCCCCGGGGAGATAACCGAGGCTCATCAGGAACTCGCCGACGATCTCGCCGCCCATGAAGGTGAAGGTTCGGCGGAACAGCTTGACCCACGCCTCCTTCGCCAGCGGGTGATGGCTGTCGAGCCACGCACCGAAGGAGCCATGCGTCGCGCGCAAGGCAATGATGCGCCGGGCATTCTCGATCGCCGCGTTGATTTTCAGCTTGTTGCGGATGATGCCTGGATCGGCGAGCAGGCGTTCCACATCGGCGGCGCCGAAACCGGCGACCCGGTCGACATCCCAGCCGGCGAAGGCGGCGGTGAATGCCGCGCGCTTGCGCAGGATGGTGAGCCAGGACAGTCCCGCCTGATTGATCTCGAGCACGAGGCGCTCGAACAGCACTCCTTCCTCACGGGAGGGGAAGCCGTATTCCGTGTCGTGATAGGGGCCGTGGAAAGGATGGCCGGGCGCGGCCGCGCAGTAGCTTTCGGTCATGACCGGTCCGGTCTCAGGGGGTGCGGAAGGAGAAGAGGTTCGAGTTCACGATCGCGAAGACGATGGCCCAAAGCACGGCGCTGATCGCGGTCGTGACCAGCGCCTTCAGCAGAAGACGGGGATTCTCGGGAGCGCCGGGATCGAAGCCCTGGTTGTTGGGTTCGGCGCTGCGCACGCCCCAAGGCAGGACGGCGAAGATGACGACCCACCAGATGCAGATATAGACCGCGATGCCGGTGACCCAACCCATGATCCGTTGATGCCCCTCTCAGGCCTGTTCGAGCTCGATAAGGGTGCCGCAAAAATCCTTCGGGTGCAGGAACAGCACCGGCTTGTCATGGGCCCCGATCTTCGGCTCGCCATCGCCGAGCACCCGCGCCCCAGCCGCCTTCAGCCGGTCACGGGCCGCCAGGATATCCGGCACCTCGTAGCAGACGTGATGCATGCCGCCCGCGGGATTGCGCTCGAGAAAGGTGGCCACCGGCGATTGCGCGCCCAGAGGCTCCAGCAGCTCGATCTTGGTGTTGGAGAGCTCGACGAAGACGACGGTCACGCCATGCGCGGGAAGCGCCATCGGCGCCGAGACGCGAGCCCCCAGCCCGTCGCGATAGAGCGCCGCGGCCTTGGCGAGCTCCGGGACGACGATGGCGACATGGTTCAGACGGCCGATCATGGCTTGCTGCCTCATGATGCGCTCTTCCAAGCCTGCTCCGCTGGCCAGGCCAGCGCGTCGCAGGGTCGGAGATTGCCCTCACCATACCGTCCCTGCAAGCGGCAGAGGGCCAAATGCCGCAGCGCCAGCCCTCATCCTAGATGCGGACGATATGAATGTCCGTGACGGGGCGCTTGCCATAGCTCGCCTTGAGCGAGCGCCGGACGGCGAGCCGCGCCGCCTCCCGCACCGCCTCATCGTCGCGACGCTCGGCCGGCGAAAGCGCGCCGATGGCATCGCCGACAGCGCTGCCGAGCGCCTCGGCCGCGCCCTCCTCAGCCTCGTCCATCACGCCGCGCACCGTGACCTTCGGTGCCGCAAGGAGCTGGCCGGCCTTGTCGAGCACGACGGTCGCGACGGCGGCTCCGTCGTGGATCATGCGCTGGCGGCTCTTCAGCGCGGTGCTGCCGAGCGGGCGGAGCTGTGTGCCGTCGAGCGCGAGGCGACCCACCGCCACCTCGCCCACGACCGAGGCAGGTCCTGGCGCGAGGCGTACGAGGGCGCCATTCTCGGCCACCACCGTTTCCGGCACCTGGCATTCGCGCGCCAGCGCGGCATGGGCGATGAGGTGTCGTGCCTCGCCATGGACCGGGATCGCGATGCGCGGCCGGACAAGCTGGTACATCTCGATCAGCTCGTCGCGGGCCGGATGGCCGGAGACATGAATCGGGTGCTCGCTGTCGGTGACGACGATGACGCCGGCCTTGGCGAGGCGATTCTGCAGCCGGCCGATCGCGCGCTCATTGCCAGGAATCTGGCGCGAGGAGAAGATCGCCGCGTCACCCGGCTCGAGCACGATATGCGGGTGATCGCCCTGGGCGATGCGCGAGAGGGCGGAGCGCGGCTCGCCCTGGCTCCCGGTACAGACGAGGAGGGCCTTGCCGCGCGGCAGATAGCCCGCCTCGTCCTCGCTGAGGAAGGGCGCGACGTCCTGCAGATAGCCGGCGTCGCGCGCCGCCTTGTAGATGCGCCACAGCGAGCGGCCGATCAGCGCGACGTTGCGGTCATGCGCGGCGCCCGCTGCGGCAATCGATTCGAGGCGCGCGACATTCGAGGCGAAGCAGGCGACCGCGACGCGCTGTTCGTAACGGCCGATGAGGTCGATGAGCGCCGCGCGGACATCGGCCTCGGAGCCGGAACGGCCGGGCCGCAGGGCATTCGTCGAATCGCAGACCATCGCGAGGACGCCCTCGCCACCCAACCGACGAAGTGCCGCCGCATCCGCCGTGGGTCCCACGAGCGGCTCGGGATCGAGCTTCCAATCGCCGGTGTGCAGCACGACGCCGAGCGGCGTCCGGAGGACGACGGCGTTCGGCTCCGGGATCGAATGCGTCAGGGTGATGAGCTCGATCTCGAAAGGCCCGACGGTGAAACGCCCCGACAGCGGCACCTCGGTGATCGCGACCTCGTTCTGCAGGCCCGCTTCGACCAGCTTTTCGTAGAGAAGGGCGCGGGCGAAGGGTGTCGCGTAAACAGGGCAGCGGAAGCGCTGCCAGAGATAGGGAATGGCGCCGATATGGTCTTCGTGGCCATGCGTCACGACGAGACCGGCGAGGCGGTCGCGCCGCTCGACGATGAAGCCGGGATCGGGCATCAGCACGTCGAGGCCCGGCTGGCGGTCGTCGGCGAAGGTGATGCCGCAATCGATCATCAACCATTCGCCGCGATAGCCGTACAGCGTCAGGTTCATGCCGATCTCGCCGGCACCGCCGAGCGAGAGGAAGATGAGCTCTTCGGATGCCGTCATGAAGCGGCGTTGCGCTTATGGATGAGGTAGAGGCCCCAGAGCGTCAGGTCGGGGTCGATGTGCTCGACGATCGGGGTCGAGCCGGCGAAGAGCGGGGCAAGCCCGCCCGTGGCGACAACGCTCATCGGCGCGCCGAATTCGCTGCGGATGCGCGCCGCCAGCCCCTCGATGAGCCCGACATAACCCCAAAAGAGGCCGGACTGCATCGCCGGCACCGTGCTCTTGCCGATGATCTTCTCCGTGCGCTGGATCGCGACATGCGGCAACTTCGCGGCCGCCATCTCGAGCGCCTGCAAGGAGAGGTTGATGCCGGGCGCGATGACGCCGCCGACGTAGTTGCCGTCCTTGTCGAGGACGTCGAAGGTCGTTGCCGTGCCGAGATCGACGACGATGAGCGGCGTCTTGTAGCGGTCCTTGCCGGCGACGGCATTGACGAGGCGGTCGGCCCCCGCCTCCTCCGGCCGATCGAGCAGCACCTCGATGCCGAGCTCGCAGCCGGGATCTCCCACGATCAGCGGATCACAGTGGAAGTAGCGGCGGCAGAGGGTCTTCAGATTGAACACCGTGGCCGGGACGACGCTGGAGAGGATGGCGGCGTCGATATCGCCTCGGCCCAGCTTGTCGAAAGCCATGAGCTGGGTCAGCCAGACCACATATTCATCGGCCGTGCGCTTGGGATCGGTGGCGCAGCGCCACGCGCCGCGCAGGGTGGTGCCATCATAAATAGCAAACACCGTATTCGTGTTGTTGGCGTTGATGGCGAGCAGCATAGGGCCCTCCTCAAGCCGATGCCGGAAAGATCTCGCCGGCGGCGATACGGCGCGGCCCCTGCGGGGTGTCGAGCAGCAGGGCGCCGTCGGCATCGAGATCGACGAAGCGGCCGGTCTCCTCGCCCTGCGCGAAGCGCGCCGTCTGCACCTCGCCGAGGCCGAAGGCACGGCCGAGCCAGGCGGCGCGCACCGGCGCGAAGCCTCCGACGCACCAGCGGCGATGCCATTTCTGGAGATGAGTGGCCAGCGTTTCGAGCACGGTCACTGCGTCAACGCCCCCGGCTCCTTCTTGGCGCAGCGAGGTGGCGGGATAGGGCAACCCCGGCGGATGCGCCACGACGTTGACGCCGATGCCGATGACGACCCAGGCGCTCGTCCCGGCGGCGCTCGTCTCGGATTCGAGGAGAATGCCGGAGACCTTGCGCCCGCCGAGCAGCACGTCGTTCGGCCATTTGTAGCGAAGGTCCGGCATGGCCGGCAGCAGCTCGGCGACGGCCCCGCCCAGCGCCAGCGCCGCGACGAAGCCGAGCTGCGCCGCCGCAGCGGCCGCGCCCTCGGGGCGCATGATGAAGGAGACATAGAGATTGCCGGGAATGGCGACCCAGCTTCGTCCGCGCCGACCGCGGCCGGCCGTCTGCTCGCGCGTCCAGACTGTCGTTCCCGCCGCGGCGCCGCTCCGGGCCAAGCGCTTGGCCTCGTCGTTGGTGCTCGCCAGCCGATCGTAGGCTTGGAGGTGAAACCCGACCGGCAGGCGCGGCGGTGCGCCGCTCATCCGGGGAAGAGCGCGGCTGCGGCGAGCTCGGCGCTCGTCAGGAGCGGCCCCGGAATGACGAAGAACAGCATGATGACGACCGAGGAAACGACAAGGATCGCCTGCATCTCGGCGCCGATCGGGCGATCGAAGACGCCCTTCGCCTCGTCGAAATACATCAGCTTGACGATACGGATGTAGTAGAAGGCGCCGACGACGCTCGTCACGACGCCGATGACGGCGAGAACATAAAGCCCGGCATGAATCGCCGCGAGGAAGACCCACACTTTGGAGAAGAAGCCGGCGAGCGGCGGAATGCCGGCCATCGAGAACATGAAAATGCCGAGCGCCAGGGCGAGCGCAGGCTGCGTCTTGGCGAGCCCGCTCAGATCGTCGATCGCCTCGACCATCCGTCCGTCGCGCCGCATGCACAGAATGACGGTGAAGGTCCCCAGATTCATGAAGAGATAGATCGCCATGTAGATGAGGACGCCCTGGATGCCGGTCTCCGTGCCGGCGGCAAGGCCGATCAAGGCGTAACCCACATGGCCGATCGAGCTGTAGGCCATCAGCCGCTTGATGTTGCGCTGGTTGATCGCGGCGAAGGCGCCGAGCAGCATCGAGGCGACGGAGATGAACCAGATGATCTGCCGCCATTCCGCGGTGAGCGCGCCGAAGGGCTCGACAAGGAATCGGATGAAGAGCGCCATCGCCGCGATCTTGGGCGCGACCGAGAAGAAGGCGGTGACCGGCGTCGGCGCGCCCTCATAGACATCGGGCGTCCACATATGGAAAGGCACGGCCGAGACCTTGAAGGCGAGGCCGACCGAAACGAAGACGATGCCGATGATGAGGCCGATCGAGGCATTGCCCTCGGCGAACATGGCGGCAAGCCCGGCAAAGTTCGTGGTGCCTGCGAAGCCATAGACGAGCGAGCAGCCATAGAGCAGCATGCCCGAGGACAGAGCCCCCAAAACGAAATATTTGAGGCCGGCTTCTGTCGACTGCGCGCTGTCGCGCTTGAAGGCGGCGACGACGTAGAGGGCAAGGCTCTGCAGCTCGAGGCCGATATAGAGGCTGATGAGGTCGTTCGCCGAGATCATCATCAGCATGCCGGTCGTCGCCAGCAGCACCAGCACCGGGAACTCGAAGCGGGCGATCCTCTCGCGCTCGTTATAGGCCATCGCCATGACGATCGAGACGGCGGAACCGATCAGCACCAGCACCTTCATGAAGAGCGCGAAGCCGTCGGTGATGAACATGCCGTTGAGGCCGATCTGCCGGTCGCCGCCGCGCGCGAGCGCGACCGCGAGGACGAGAACGAGGGCGAGGACGGCGAGCCAGGAGACGAGCCTGGTCGACCCTTCGCCGCGGAAGACTCCCAGCATGAGGAGCGCCATCGCCGAGCAGACCGTGAGGATCTCGGGCAGCGCCGGCAGGATGGTGGGGACGGAGACGACCGGCATCAGAAGGCCTCGGCTGATTTCAAATTCACCCTCTCCCGCCTGAACTTCTCCCTCTCCCGCTTGCTCTCGGCGAAGCCTTGCTTCGCCTCTCGCGGCAGCGGAAACCTGCGGTTTCCGCGAGAGCGGGAGAGGGTCGGGGTGAGGGTATGGGCTGGCGACAGAAACCGGTGTGCCTGCGCGATCGCGTCAGCCCTTACCCTGCCCTCTCCCGTAAACGCGAGAGCGGTTTTCGTCGATGAGATGAGAATTGCCCCTCCCATCACCGCACCGCCGTGACGGTGGCGTCGGGGAGGCCCGCCGCCTTCTGCGCGCCCTCGACGCGGTCGATGAGGTTCGCGACCGAAGGCTGCATCGGCTTCAGGAAGCTCGACGGATAAAGCCCCATCCACAGCACGAGGGCGACGATCGGCGCGAAGACCAGCACCTCGCGCGGGCTGAGATCGAGCATCGAGCGCACATCGGCGCGCGTGATGACGCCGAACACGACGCGGCGATAGAGGTAGAGCATGTACGCGGCGCTGAGAATAATGCCGGTGGTGGCGAGAAACGCTCCCCAGGTGCTGACCTGGAAAGCGCCGACCAGGACCAGGAACTCGCCGACGAAGCCGCTGGTGCCGGGCAGTCCTACCGAGGCCAGCATGAAGAGCATGAAGACAAAGGCGTATTTCGGCATGTTGTCGGCGAGCCCACCGTAGCGGGCGATTTCGCGCGTATGCAGGCGGTCATAGACGACGCCGACGACGAGGAAGAGCGCCGAGGAGACGAGACCGTGGCTCAGCATCTGCAAGATGGCGCCCTGCAGCCCCTCCTGCGTGATCGTGAAGATGCCGAGAGTGACGATGCCCATATGCGCCACGGATGAATAGGCGATCAGCTTCTTCATGTCGTCCTGCGCCAGGGCGACGAGCGAGGTGTAGATGATGGCGACGATGCTGAGGGTGAAAATGAGCGGCGTGAAATAGGCCGTCGCCAGCGGGAACATCGGCAGCGAGAAGCGGACGAAGCCGTAGCCGCCCATCTTCAGGAGGACGCCTGCCAGGATGACCGACCCCGCCGTCGGCGCCTCGACATGGGCATCGGGCAGCCAGGTGTGCACCGGCCACATCGGCACTTTCACGGCGAAGGAGGCGAAGAAGGCGAGCCACAGCCATTTCTGCATCCCGGCCGGGAAGTTGAAGGCCATTGCGGTCGGAATGTCGGTCGATCCCGTCTCGAAATAGATCGCCAGGATGGCGAGCAGCATCAGGACCGAGCCCAAGAGCGTGTAGAGGAAGAATTTGAAGGACGCGTAGACGCGCCGCGGCCCGCCCCAGATGCCGATGATGAGGAACATCGGAATGAGGACGCCCTCGAAGAACATGTAGAAGACGATGAAGTCGAGCGCGCAGAACATGCCGACCATCAGCGTCTCGAGGACGAGGAAGGCGATCATGTATTCCTTGACGCGGCTCGTCACCGAGATCCAGCTCGCGATGACGCAGAGCACGGTGAGGAAGGTCGACAGCAGCACGAAGAAGAGCGAGATGCCGTCGATTCCCATGTGGTAGGCGATGTTGAAGGTCGGGACCCAATCGCTCTGCTCGACGAATTGGAAGTCCGAGGTGGTGGGATCGAAATTCACCCAGATGAAGAGCGACAGGACGAAGGTGGCGAGCGAGGTCCAGAGCGCGATCCAGCGCGCATTGCGCGCGACCGCCTCGGGCGCGCCGCGCAGCACCAGGATCAGCACCGCGCCGAGGAGCGGCAGGAACGTCGTCACCGTCAGATAAGGAAAACCGCTGGTCATCGCCGCTTGCCCGTCCTTATCCGACCACCCGCACGAGATACCACGAGACCAGGATTACGACGCCGATGAGGATGGCGAAGGCGTAGTGGTAGAGATAACCGGTCTGCAGCCGGCTCGCCCGCACCGAGAGATCGCGCGTCACGGCCGAGAGACCATCGGGGCCGAGCCCGTCGATCGTCGCTCCGTCGCCCTGCTTCCAGAGGCCGAAGCCCAACGCCATGGCCGGCCGCACGAGAAGCCGGTCATAGAGCTCGTCGAAATAGTATTTGTTCAGCACCAGCAGATAGAGCGCGTGAATGCGCTGCGTGACGAGGTCGGGCAGCGCCGGCCGCAGCATGTAGAAGACATAGGCCGTGGCGATGCCGGCGACGGCGGCGATGAGCGGCAGCAAGGAGACGATCTCCGGCACGCCTTCATGGGCGCGGCCCAGCGAGTCGTGGTCGGCGAGCACCAGGATCGAATCGCGCCAGAAGGCGGCGCGCCCCTCGCCGACGAAGGCCTCGTAGCCGATGGCGCCGGCGAAGACGGCGCCCGCCGCGAGGACGAAGAGCGGGATCAGCATCACGCCAGGCGATTCATGGACGTGGTGCATGACCTCGTGGTCGGCGCGCGGGCTGCCGTGGAAGGTCATGATGAGGAGGCGCCAGGAGTAGAAGGCGGTGATGAAGGCGGCGAAGACGCCGAGCCAATAGGCATAGGTGCCGACACCGGTTCCCGCCGCCCAGGCCGCCTCGATGATCGTATCCTTCGAGAAATATCCAGAGAAGTACGGAATGCCGGCGAGCGCGAGGCTGCCGATCCACATGACGGCATAGGTGCAGGGCACGCGGCGCCAGATGCCGCCCATCTTGCGCATATCCTGCTCGCCCGACATGGCATGGATGACCGAGCCCGCGCCCAAGAAGAGCAGCGCCTTGAAAAAGGCATGGGTCATGAGATGGAAAATCGCCGCCGAGTAGGCGGACACCCCCGCGGCGAAGAACATGTAGCCCAACTGGCTGCAGGTCGAATAGGCGATCACGCGCTTGATGTCATTCTGGGCCATGCCGATCGTCGCCGCGAACATCGCCGTCGTCCCGCCGATGACGACGACGACGGCGAGCGCCGTCGGCGCGTATTCGAAAAGCGGCGAAAGGCGCGCCACCATGAAGACGCCGGCCGTCACCATCGTCGCCGCGTGAATGAGGGCGGAGACCGGCGTCGGCCCCTCCATTGCGTCCGGCAGCCAGGTATGAAGCCCGAGCTGCGCCGATTTTCCCATGGCGCCGATAAAGAGGAGAATACAGGTGACGGTAAGCGCGTCGACCTGCCAGCCGAGGAAGTTGATGGTGTTCCCGGCCATGTCGGCGGCGCCGGCGAAGACCGGATCGAATTGCAGGGTTCCGAAGATGAGAAAGACGGCAAAGATGCCGAGGGAGAAGCCGAAATCGCCGACGCGGTTGACAACGAAGGCCTTGATGGCCGCGGCGTTCGCGGTCGGCCGGTCATACCAGAAGCCGACGAGCAGATAGGAGCAGAGGCCGACGCCCTCCCAGCCGAAGAAGAGCTGGACGAAATTGTCCGACGTCACCAGCATCAGCATGAAAAAGGTGAAGAAGCTGAGATAGGCCATGAAGCGCGGGATCGAGCTGTCATGGGCCATGTATCCGACCGAATAGATATGCACCATCGCCGAGACCAGGGTCACGACGAGCAGCATCACGGCAGAGAGCGTGTCGAGGCGGAGCGCCCAGCGGACCTGGAGCTCGCCCGTGTCGATCCAGGTGAAAAGGTCGATGATGCGGCCGTGGCCCAGAACGGCGACGTCGTAGAAGACGAAGACGCTCAAGACCGCCGAAGCGCAGAGCGCGCCGCAGGTCACGAGCTGCGCGCCGCGGTCGCCGATCTGGCGGCCGAAGAGCCCGGCCAGGATCGCGGCGGCGAGCGGCAGGAAGACGGCGATGATGGCGAGCACGCGGCGGCCCTCAGCCCTTCATGAGGTTGATGTCTTCGACGGCGATCGTGCCGCGATTGCGGAAGTAGACGACGAGGATGGCAAGGCCGATCGCCGCCTCGGCCGCGGCGACCGTGAGGACGAACATGGCGAAGACCTGCCCGACCATGTCGTGCAGGAAGGCGGAGAAGGCGACGAAGTTGATGTTGACGGCGAGCAGGATGAGCTCGATCGACATCAGGATGATGATGACGTTCTTCCGGTTGAGGAAGATGCCGAAGATGCCGAGGGTGAACAGCACCGCAGCGACGGTGAGGTAATGCGCCAGTCCGATCGCCATCACCGTTTCACACCCCCTTCCCGACTTCGATCTTGACGATTTCGACCGAGGCGGCGCGCGGCCGGTAGACCTGCGCCGAGGAATCCTGGCGCCGCACGCCCGCCCGCGCCCGCAGCGTCAGCACGATGGCGCCGATCATCGCGATGAGAAGCACGATGCCCGAGGCCTGGAAGGCGTAGATGTAGCGCGTGTAGAGCAGATCGCCGAGCGCCTGCGTATTCGTCACCTGGGCGGTGGCCGGGAGCGGCGCCGCCAGCACGGAGGCGATATTGGGCGCCAGCGCCCAATAGCCGATGACGAGAACGAGCTCGGCAAAGAGAATGAAGCCGATCAAGGCGCCGATCGGCAGGTATTGCAGGAAGCCGTGTCTCAGCTCGACGAAATTGATGTCGAGCATCATGACGACGAAGAGGAAGAGCACGGCGACCGCGCCGACATAGACGATGACGAGAATCATCGCCAGAAACTCGGCGCCGAGCAGCACGAAGAGGGCGGCCGCGTTGAAGAAGGCGAGGATGAGGAAAAGGACGGAGTGCACGGGATTGCGCGCCGAGATGACCATGACGCCGGAGGCGACGGCGACCGCGGCGAAGACATAGAAGCAGACCGCCTGGATGATCATGGCTGCCTCGCGACCATGCTGTCCCTCGCCCCTCGTGGGAGAGGGAGGGGACCCATGCGCGGCGTGGGGAGGGCGAGAGGTTTCGCCCCGCCGCGCCACATGCTTGGGCGAGGCTCCTCACCTCGGCCCTCTCCCACAAGGCGGCCCTTACAAGACCTCCTCCCCTTCGGGGAGAGGGCAGGGTCAGAGGTATCGCGGCGGGGCCAAATCTTTGAAAGGCAGCAACTTGCCCTCACCCCGACTCTCTCCCGCTCTCGGGGAAACCGAAGGTTTCCGCTGCCGCGACAGGCGAACCAAGGCTTCGCCGATAGCAAGCGGGAGAAGGAGATTCGCGAAGCGCACACAAGGGGAAAGAGAGGTGTCATGAGAGAGAGATCGCTCATCCTCATCAACGGTACGCCGCGTCGAGCGCGAGGTTCTTCGCGATCTCGGCCTCCCAGCGATCGCCATTCGCGAGCAGCTTCTCCTTGTTATAGAAGAGTTCTTCGCGCGTCTCGGCGGCGAATTCGAAATTGGGGCCCTCGACGATCGCGTCCACGGGGCAAGCCTCCTGGCAGAACCCGCAATAAATGCACTTCGTCATGTCGATGTCGTAGCGCGTCGTCCGGCGGCTGCCATCCTCGCGCGGCTCGGCTTCGATGGTGATGGCGAGAGCGGGGCAGATCGCCTCGCAGAGCTTGCAGGCGATGCAGCGCTCTTCGCCATTGGGATAGCGGCGCAGCGCGTGCTCGCCGCGAAAGCGCGGGCTGAGCGGCCCCTTCTCGTAAGGGTAGTTCACCGTCACCGGCTGCTTGAACATGTATTTCAAGGTAAGCCAGAGCCCTGAGATGAGCTCGGTCAGCAGCAGGCTCCGCGCACCGCGGTCGAGGAACGCCATGTCAACACATCCTTGTCCGAGGCCGGGCGGCGTCCGTCATGTCGGCAGCATCCCGAAGGCGGTCAGAAACGCGGCCGTCAGCACCAGCCAGAACAGCGACAATGGGAGAAACACCTTCCAGCCGAGCCGCATGAGCTGGTCGTAGCGGAAGCGCGGGAAGGTGGCGCGCACCCAGAGGAAGCAGAAGAAGCAGAAGGCGATCTTCAGGAAGAACCAGATCGGGCCCGGAACCCAGGTGAAAGGCGGCACGCCGAAGGGCGCGAGCCAGCCCCCGAGGAAGAGGATCGAGGTCATGGCGCTGACCAGGATCATGTTGGCGTATTCGCCGAGGAAGAAGAGCGCGAAGGTCATCGCCGAATATTCGACGAAATAACCGGCGACGAGCTCGGACTCGCCCTCGGGCAGGTCGAAGGGCGAGCGGTTTGTCTCGGCGAGTCCCGAGATGAAGAAGACCACCGCCATCGGCAGCAGCGGAATGACGTACCAGAGATGGCGCTGCGCCAGCACGATGTCGCTGATGTTGAGCGAGCCGGCGCAGAGCAGCACGGTGACCATGACGAAGCCGATCGAGACTTCGTAGGACACCATCTGCGCCGCCGAGCGTAGCGCGCCGAGGAAGGCGTATTTCGAGTTCGAGGCCCAGCCCGCCATGATGATGCCGTAGACGCCGAGCGAGCTGATGGCGAAGAGGTAAAGGATCCCGACATTGATGTTGGAGAGGACGACGCCGGGATCGAAGGGAATGACCGCCCAGGCAATAAGCGCCAGCACGAAGGTCAGCATCGGCGCCGCAGCGAAGACGACGCGGTTGGCGCCGCTCGGGATCACCGTCTCCTTCATGAAGAGCTTCAAGCCGTCGGCGAGCGGCTGAAGGAGGCCGAAGGGACCGACGACATTGGGTCCCTTGCGGAGCTGGGCGGCGGCCAGCACCTTGCGCTCCGCATAGGTCGCATAGGCGACGACGAGGAGCAGAGGCACGACGATCGCCAGGATCTCGAGGACCATGGCGACCAGCGGCAAGGCGTAGCCGCTCCAGAAATCGCCCTCAGCCATGGGTGCCCGTCTTGGCGGCCGGCCGATGCGCCGCCCTGTAGACCTCGCTGCATGCCGCCATGGTCGGCGAGGCGCGGCTGATGGGATCGGTCAGGTAGAAGTCGCCGATCGGATAGGCGAAGGGAACCGGCTCGATGGCACCTTTCGTGCCGAAGGAGCCCCAAGCCGCGCGCGGCGCCTCGTCGAGCTGCGCAAATTGCGGATAGGCCGCGACGAGGTGGCCGCGGAGCTGCGTCAGCGAATCATACGGCAGCTTCTTGCCGAGCACTTCGGAGAGGGCGCGCAGGATGGTCCAATCCTCGCGCGCGTCCCCGGGCGGGTAGACGGCGCGCCGCACCGCCTGGACGCGGCCCTCTGTATTGACGTAGAGCGCGTCCTTTTCCGTATAGGCGGCGCCCGGCAGAACGACATCGGCGCGATGGGCGCCGGCATCGCCGTGATGGCCCTGATAGATGACGAAGGCGCGGCCGAGCCGCTTCGTGTCGATCTCGTCGGCGCCCAGCAGGTAGACCGCCTCGATGACGCCGCTTTCGCAGCCCGCGAGGATCGCATCGCAGTCGCGCCCGCCGGCCCCGGGCACGAAACCGATCTCGAGGCCGCCGACGCGCGCCGCGGCGGTATGCAGCAGGTTGAAGCCGTTCCAATCCTCGCGCACCATGTTGCAGCTCTCGGCGAGGCGGCGAGCGGCTTCCAGAATGGCGGCCCCGTCAGGCCGGGCCAAGGCGCCCATGCCGAGAATCAGCATCGGCTTCTTCGCGGTTTTCAGCACCTCGCCCCAGCTGTGATTGCCGCCGGCGAGATCGTCCAGAATCTCGGGGCCGAGACCGAGCTGGACGACGGGGAAAGTAAGATCGAGCCGGGGTCCGATCGCCGCCACCTTGAACTTGCCCTGGAGATAGCGCTTGCGCAGCCGCGCATTGACGAGCGCGCCTTCCCAGCGCGGGTTGGTGCCGATGAGCAGGCAGGCATCGGCCTCCTCGATGCCGGCAATCGTCGTGTTGAAGAGATAGCCGGCGCGGCAGCCGGGATCGATCTTGGCGCCGTCTTGACGGCAATCGAGATTGGCGGAGCCGAGCGACGCCATCAGCTCCTTCAGCGCCAGCATCGCCTCGACATCGGCGAGATCGCCGGCGAGCGCCGCGATCTTGGCGCCGGCAAGCCCCTGGAGCCGCTCGGCGATGGCGGCGAAGGTCTCGCCCCAGCTCGCCTCGACGAGCCGTCCGTCGCGGCGCAGATAGGGCCGGTCGAGGCGGCGCCGCGTCAGCCCGTCGAGGGCGAAGCGGGTCTTGTCGGAGATCCACTCCTCGTTGATCGCCTCGTTGAGGCGCGGCAGGATGCGCAGCACCTGCGGCCCGCGCGAATCGACGCGGATGTTGCTGCCGACGGCATCGAGCACGTCGACGCTTTCGGTTTTGCGCAGCTCCCAGGGCCGCGCGATGAAGGCGTAGGGTTTGGAGGTGAGCGCGCCGACGGGGCAGAGATCGATGATGTTGGCCGAGAGCTCGGAGGTCAGCGCCTTTTCGATATAGGTGCCGATCTCCATTGCTTCGCCGCGGCCCGTCGCGCCCAGCTCCTCGACGCCGGCGATCTCAGTCGCGAAGCGGATGCAGCGCGTGCAATGAATGCAGCGGTTCATGCTCGTCTTGACGAGCGGGCCGAAATTCTTGTCCTTGACCGCGCGCTTGTTCTCCTCGAAGCGGCCGCGATCGAAGCCGTAGGCCATCGCCTGGTCCTGCAGGTCGCATTCGCCGCCCTGGTCGCAGATCGGGCAGTCGAGCGGGTGGTTGATGAGGAGGAACTCCATCACCCCCTTGCGCGCCTTTTTTGCCTTCTCCGACTTGGTATGGATCACCATGTTGTCGGCGGCCGGCATGGCGCAGGAGGCGATCGGCTTCGGCGCCTTCTCCTGCTCGACAAGGCACATGCGGCAATTGCCGGCGATCGCCAGCCGCTCATGGAAGCAGAAATGCGGCACCTCGATGCCGAGCCGCTGCGCCGCCTGCAGCACCGTCGTCCCCGGCGGCACTTCGATCTCCTGCCCGTCGATCGTGAGCTTAGGCATGTGCGAGGTCCGAGCGCTGCATCTGTATCTTGCGTCCTTCGAGACGCGCTCCTGCGGAGCGCTCCTCAGGATCAGGGGAAATGTGAATCGCAGTACGGACCCTCCTCACCCTGAGGAGGCCGCGCCAGCGGCCGTCTCGAAGGACGCATGGTCGCGATCCCATGCGTGCCTCCCTCACGCGGCCCGCCGCGCCGCGGCTTCGCGGTACTGCCGGATGCGCGCCTCCATCTCCGGCCGGAAATGGCGGATAAGGCCTTGGATGGGCCAGGCCGCGGCATCGCCCAATGCGCAGATCGTATGCCCCTCGATCTCGTAGGAGACGTCGAGCAGCATGTCGATCTCGGCAACCTCGGCCTCGCCTTTCACCATTCGCTCCATGACCCGCCACATCCATCCCGTGCCCTCCCGGCAGGGGGTGCACTGGCCGCAACTTTCGTGCTTGTAGAATTTCGAGAGGCGGGCGATCGCTTTGACGATATCGGTCGACTTGTCCATGACGATGACGGCAGCGGTGCCGAGCCCGCTCTTCACGTCGCGCAGCGCGTCGAAATCCATCAGCACCGTGTCGCAGACGGATTTCGGGATGACCGGCACCGAGGAGCCGCCCGGGATGACGGCAAGGAGATTGTCCCACCCGCCCCGCACGCCGCCCGCATGGCGCTCGATGAGCTCCCGCAAGGGAATGCCCATCGCCTCCTCGACATTGCAAGGCGCGTTGATGTGGCCCGAGATGCAGAAGACCTTGGTCCCTTCGTTCTTTGGCCTGCCGATGCCCGCGAACCAGGCGGCGCCGCGGCGCAGGATCGTGGGCGCCACGGCGATCGTCTCGACATTGTTGACGGTGCTGGGGCAGCCATAGAGCCCGACCGCCGCCGGGAAGGGCGGCTTCAAGCGCGGCTGCCCTTTGCGGCCCTCGAGGCTTTCGAGCAGCGCCGTCTCCTCGCCGCAAATATAGGCGCCGGCGCCGCGATGCAGGATGATCTCGAAATCGTAGCCCGAGCCGCAGGCATTCTTGCCGATGAGTCCCGCCGCGTAGGCCTCGTCGATGGCGGCTTGGAGGCGCAGCGCCTCGTTGTAGAACTCGCCGCGGATATAGATGAACGCCGCTTGCGCGCCCATCCCGACACCGGCGAGAAGGCAGCCCTCGATCAGCTTGTGCGGATCGTTGCGGATGATATCGCGATCCTTGCAGGTGCCGGGCTCGCTCTCATCGGCGTTGACGACGAGATAGCAGGGCCGGTCGCTCTGCTTCGGCATGAAGGACCATTTGAGCCCGGTCGGGAAGCCGGCACCGCCCCGCCCGCGCAGGCCCGATTTCTTCACCTCGTCGACGATCCAGTCCCGCCCCTTCGCGATGAGCGCCTTGGTGCCGTCCCAGTCGCCGCGGGCGCGGGCGCCGGCAAGGCGCCAATCATGCTGCCCATAAAGGTTGGTGAAGATGCGGTCTTCGTCACGCAGCATTCGGGTCTCCCGCGAGCTTCACCCCATGCAAGGTCGTGGGGCCCGTGACGGGCGCCGATCCCTGGCGCTTGATGACGGAGCCCGGTGGCGGCACCTCGCCGCGCGCCAGCTCGTCGATCAACGCTTCCGTCGCGGGGCCGTCGAGGTCTTCATAGAAATCGTCGTTCACCTGGATGATGGGGGCATTGACGCAGGCGCCGAGGCACTCGACCTCGGTGAGCGTGAACTGCCCGTCCGCCGTCGTCTCGCCGATCTCGATGCCGAGCTTCTTGCGGCAGGCGGCGACGACCTCGTCGGAGCCGCGCAGCCAGCACGGCGTCGTCGTGCAGATCTGGAAGTAATGCCGGCCGACCGGGCGAAGGTTGAACATCGAATAGAAGGTTGCGACCTCGTAGACGCGGATCGGCGCCATTTCCAGCATCTCCGCCACCACGTCCATCGCCGCGCGCGGCAGCCAATTGCCGCATTGGCGCTGCGCCAGATCGAGGAGCGGCAGCACCGCGCTCGCCTGCCGTCCCGGCGGGTATTTCGCGATATGCGCCTTCGCCTTCGCCAGATTCTCCGGCGTGAAGGCGAAGCTCTCCGGCTGCAACACCGGCGTCTCGTTGGTCTCGCCGCTCATCGGTCGATGCTGCCGAACACGATGTCCATCGAGCCGATGATCGCCACGACATCGGCGAGCATGTGCCCCTTCGACATGAAATCGATCCCTTGGAGAAAGCAGTAATCCGGGCTGCGGATCTTGCAGCGATAGGGCCGGTTGCTGCCGTCGGCGACGAGATAGACGCCGAACTCGCCCTTCGGCGCCTCGACGGCGCAATAGGTCTCGCCCGCCGGCACGTGATAGCCCTCGGTATAGAGCTTGAAGTGATGGATCAGGGCTTCCATCGACTGTTTCATCTCGCCGCGCGGCGGCGGCGCCACCTTGCGGTCATTGACCTTGACCGGCCCCGGCGGCATCTGCGCCAGCGCCTGCCGGATGATGCGGAGCGACTGCCGCATCTCCTCTATGCGCACGAGATAGCGGTCGAAACAATCGCCGTTCTTGCCGATCGGCACGTCGAAATCCATCGCGGCATAGGCGTCGTAGGGCTGCGCGCGGCGCAGATCCCAGGGCACGCCCGAGGCGCGCAGCATGGGGCCGGCAAAGCCCCAATCCTGCGCCTGCTGCGCCGAGACGATGCCGATATCGACGGTGCGCTGGCGGAAGATGCGGTTCTCGGTCAGCAGCTCCTCGATGTCGTCGATGACCTTGGGAAAGGTGTCGCAGAAGCCGAGAATGTCCTCGGCGAGGCCCGTCGGCAGGTCCTGATGCACGCCGCCCGGGCGGAAATAGGCGGCGTGAAGACGGGCGCCGCAGACGCGCTCGTAGAACTCCATCAGCCGCTCGCGCTCCTCGAAGCCCCAGAGGAACGGCGTGATGGCGCCGACATCGAGGGCGAAGGCGGTGATGTTGAGGAGATGGTTCAGGATCCGTGTGATCTCGGCATAGAGCACGCGGATGTATTGCGCGCGCGGCGGCGCGGTGATGCCGAGGAGCTTCTCGACCGCCAGCGCGTAGGCGTGCTCCATGCACATCGGCGAGACATAGTCGAGCCGATCGAAATACGGTACCGCCTGGAGATAGGTCTTGTATTCGATGAGCTTCTCGGTGCCGCGATGGAGGAGCCCGATATGGGCGTCTGCCCGCTCGATCACCTCGCCATCCATTTCGAGGACGAGGCGCAGCACGCCATGGGCCGCCGGGTGCTGCGGCCCGAAATTCATCGTGAAATTCTTGATCTGCACCTGCGGCGCATCGGCGCCAACCGGCTGATCCTTCATCAGCGTGTCGCGCGCCTCGCTCATGGCGTCTGTCCCCGCGCCTTCTCGTCGCCCGGCAGGATCTCGTTCATTCCCTCCCAGGGCGACAGGAAATCGAAGCTGCGGAATTCCTGCTTCAGCTTCACCTTCTCGTAAACGACGCGCTTCTGCTCCTCGTCATAGCGCAGCTCGACATAGCCGGTGAGCGGGAAATCCTTCCGCAGCGGGTGGCCCTCGAAGCCGTAATCCGTGAGAAGACGCCTCAGATCGGGGTGATCGGAAAAATAGATGCCGAAGAGGTCCCAGGCCTCACGCTCGAACCAGCCGGCCGCGCTCCATAGACCCGTGACGGACGGCACCGGCGTCTCCTCGTCGGCGGTGACCTTGACGCGGATACGCTGATTGAGGGCGAGGCTCAAGAGGTGGTAGACGACCTCGAAGCGCTCGGCGCGGTCCGGGTAATCGACGCCGCAGAGATCGACCAGCACGGCGAAACGGCATTTCGAATCGTCGCGAAGGAACGCCATAACGCGGAGAATGCTTTCGCGCTTGGCCGTGACCACGAGCTGACCATGCGTGATGCTGGTCGCGAAGACATCCGCCGACAGCGCCCCCTTGATGTGGTCGCCGAGCTCTTTCAGTGCCTCTGCTGCCATAGCCTATCGATGATCTTTGCTTCCCGGCTCAGCGCGCGAAAACCCGCTGGCGCTTGATCTTCTTTTGCAGTTGCAGGACGCCGTAGAGCAACGCCTCGGCCGTCGGCGGACAACCCGGGACGTAAATGTCGACCGGAACGATGCGGTCGCAGCCGCGCACCACAGAATAGGAATAGTGATAATAGCCGCCGCCATTGGCGCAGGAGCCCATGGAGATGACCCAGCGCGGCTCCGCCATCTGATCGTAGACCTTGCGCAAGGCGGGCGCCATCTTGTTGCACAGCGTCCCGGCGACGATCATCACGTCCGATTGCCGCGGACTCGGCCGGAAGACGACGCCGAAGCGGTCGAGATCGTAGCGGCTGGCGCCCGTGTGCATCATCTCGACGGCGCAGCAGGCGAGCCCGAAGGTCATCGGCCAGAGCGAGCCGCTGCGCGCCCAGTTGACGAGCTTGTCGAGCTGCGCCACGACGAACCCCTTGTCCTGGACTTCCTCGCCCATCCGCCGCAGCACCGCGTCCTGCTGGGCGCCGGGCGGGAGCGGCGCGAGCGCGGCGGGCGTCAGGCTCGCAGGCATGCTCCGGCTCACTCCCATTCGAGCGCTCCCTTCCGCCACTCATAGATGAAGCCGACGGTCAGCACGCCGAGGAAGACGATCATCGACCAGAATCCGAGAAGGCCGAGACGGCCCAGCGAGACGGCCCAGGGAAAGAGGAAGGCGACTTCGAGATCGAAGATGATGAACAGGATGGCGACCAGATAGAAGCGCACGTCGAACTTTTTGCGCGCGTCCTGGAACGGCTCGAACCCGCATTCATAGGCCGAAAGCTTTTCCGAATCGGGGTTCTGCCGGGCGACCACCAGGGAAGCGACGACGATCACGACGGCAAGCCCGACGGCGATGCCGAGGAAGATCAGGATCGGCAGATATTCGCGCAGCAGTTCCATTGCGCGCACTCCTTACGACAAACTTGCCGCAGACGCCAGAGCGGGAAGGGCCGCCGATACGACGCCCGAGGGGCGAACCGGCGCGGGACGCTGTTGCCGATCATATAAGCAAGCCGTCGCCCAAAGGGAAGCGCGGAATACGGCCGATTCTCTGGGGTTCGGCTATTCCGGCGCGGGGTCCCGAGAGGCGGTCGGCGCGGCGCCGAGGGGCTGGAGATGCGGGCCCCTGCCGGAGGGGCTACTGCGAGGAATGGAATGAGGAGATCCGGCGCGAGTGGCGGGAGTGGCGGGGCTCGAACCCGTGACCTCCGGCGTGACAGGCCGGCGCTCTAACCAGCTGAGCTACACCCCCGCAGCCCTCGCTCCGAGGCGGCGACTGATACTCTCACGCCCCCCGCAGTGTCAATCCGACAATGCGCCGCCGCTGGAGTCGCCAGGCCGGTTCTCCCGCGGCGAGACGGCGGCGTCGCGTCGCCGCCTCGCCAAGAGGGTATGCCGCGCTCAGATTCCGATCTGGGTGACGAATTTCGTGTTGAGATAGGCCTCGATCGCCTCCGAGCCGCCTTCCGAGCCGTAGCCCGAATCCTTGACGCCGCCGAAGGGAACCTCCGGCAGGGCGAGACCATGGTGGTTGATCGAGACCATGCCGCTCTCGATGGCGCTGCCGATCGCGGCCGCCGTCTTCGCGGACCGCGTATAGGCGTAGGCGGCAAGGCCGTAGGGCAAGCGGTTCGCCTCCTCGACGGCACCGTCGAAATCCTTGAAGGGAGCGATGAGGGCGACCGGACCGAAAGGCTCCTCATTCATGATCCGCGCATCGCGCGGGACATCGGTCAGCACGGTCGGCTCGAAGAAGTAACCCTTGTTGCCGATCCGCTTGCCGCCGGTACGGAGCTTGCCGCCCTTCTGCACGGCGTCGGCGACGAAGCCTTCCATTGCCTCGACCCGGCGCGCATGCGCGAGCGGCCCCATCTGGACCTTCTCGTCCATGCCGTCGCCGACGCGGACGGCCTTCGTGTGGGCGATGAATTTGTCGAGGAAGCTTTCATAGACCGGCTCTTGCACGAGCATGCGCGTCGGCGAGACGCAGACCTGGCCGGCATTGCGGTATTTGTTGGCGGACAAGAGCTTCGCCGCGGCGTCGATGTCGGCATCGGCGAAGACGATCGCCGGCGCATGGCCGCCGAGCTCCATCGTCGCCCGCTTCATGTATTTCCCGGCTAGCATCGCGAGGTGCTTGCCGACGGCGGTCGAGCCGGTGAAGGAGATCTTGCGGATGACAGGATGCGGGATCAGGTACTCGGAGACCTCGGCCGGCACGCCGAAGACGAGGTTGACGACGCCGCTCGGTACGCCGGCATCGGCATAGGCGCGAACGAGCTCGGCGCAGGAGCCGGGCGTCTCCTCCGGTCCCTTGATGATGATCGAGCAGCCGGCGGCGAGGGCTAGCGAGATCTTGCGCACCGCCTGGTTGACCGGGAAGTTCCACGGGGTAAAGGCCGCGACGGGCCCGACCGGTTCCTTGATGACGAGCTGGTAAATGCCGTCGGCGCGGGCCGGTACGATGCGGCCATAGGCCCGGCGCCCCTCCTCGGAGAACCAGTCGATGAGGTCGCCGCCGGCGAGCACCTCCATGCGCGCCTGGGCGAGCGGCTTGCCCTGCTCCTGGGTCATGATCCGCGCGATGTCCTCGGCGCGGGCGCGCAGATTGTCGGCGGCCTTGCGCATGATCTTGTAGCGGTCGAACGCTGAAACCTTGCGCCATGTCTTGAAGCCCCGTTCCGCGGCGGCAAGGGCGCGATCGAGATCGCTCTGCTCGGCATGCGCGACGGCCCCGATCGGTTCGGCCGTGGCGGGATTGAGGACGGGAATGGTGCGGCCGGCCGCGCCCCTGCTCCAGCCGCCATCGATGTAAAGCGACACATCGGGATACATGCTTCCTCCTCGCCCGCTCGGGTCTTCGTGGCCGCTCCGACTCAAGGCCGGATCGCGCTGCGAATTCCTAGCCCATAGGAACACGCGACTCAACCCACGCTTGGCGCAGTGCTGGCCCGCCGGCAGCGAGACGGAGGCGTTCAGCCGGCGTCGCGAAACGTTTCGAGCGGGACGAGCGCCCCGCGGCTGAGGCGCCGCGCAATATCGTCCCATTCCCCGGCCGAGGGTTCGTGACGCGCGATGCGGGCGAGCTGGTGATAGCGCCGCGCATCCTCGAGGCGAGCGCAGAGCTCCGGGACGCCGGAGATCAGCAAGCGCTGAGTCTCATCGATGACACCGCTGTCGCCGACAGCGCGCAGTGGGAATTCGTCGCCGCGGAAGAGATGGATTCCCATGATGATGCTGGGCGCGGCCGAGCCCGGGCGAATGAAGGGCGCGAACAGCCGTCCCGTGACCGCGACAGCCCCGTTGTGCTGGAAGATGCTCGAGGAGAAGAGCGGGGCCGCTCTCCGCAGCACATCCTCAATCAGCGAGCCGACATAGCGGCGGTACGCCCCTCGCAAGGCCTCATAGACGGGCCTGCCGGTCGGATCTCCGCCGAAGCGGCGCACGCACTCCTCGCCGCAATAGCGATAGACGACCTCCTCATCGCGCTCGGCGATGACGAGGTCGGGCAGCAGATCGGGCGGGATGAGCGCGCGGTCGCCGCTCCATTGGGCGACCGCGGCTCCCCTCCGGCTGTCCTCCCAGAAGCGAAGCAGCGAGAGGAAGTCCGGAGCGGCGAAGAAATTGCGCAGCACGGCGGCAACATAGCCGACCGGTACGCGCGAGGTGAACGCCCAGGAGCGCGGCGCGACAACAGACCGCGTCTTCTGCCGGCGCCGATCATTGGTGGGCGATGACGGGATCGAACCGCCGACCCTCTCGGTGTAAACGAGACGCTCTACCGCTGAGCTAATCGCCCGGCCGGCGCCCTATCGGCCGCCGCGCCGGAGCATAACGGAAGCTCAGAAAAAGAAAACCGGCCGCGAGCGATGCCGGCCGGTTCTCCGAAGAGAGGCGTATCGAGGCGCGCGATCAGTTCACCGCGTCTTTGAGGCCCTTGCCCGCCTTGAATTTCGGCTGCTTGGAGGCAGGGATGCTGATCTTCTGACCAGTCCGGGGATTGCGGCCCTCGGAGGCCGCCCGCTTCGAGACCGTGAAAGTGCCGAACCCGACGAGACGCACTTCATCGCCCTTCTTCAGCGAGTGCGTAATCGAGTCGAAGACAGCGTCGACAGCCTTGGTCGCATCCGCTTTTTTCAGATTGGCGACAGACGCGACGGCGTCGACGAGCTCATTCTTGTTCACGAGATGGCCCCCCTGCTGGAAGCGGTGGTGGAATGGGATCGCGGCCCTGTCTCGGCCGCAAGGCAGTGTAGATCGGAGGAATCGCGGGCGTCAATCGCGGACGGACAGAAAAACCCGGCATTACCCAAGCAGTCAGCGGGCTTCATCTTGGGGGATGTCGCCGTATGGAGAGACGGCGACACCCCCGAAGATGGAAGATGTCATCCTAATGGGTGATGACGCCCGAGCGGTCCTCCTCACCCTTTCCGGGCAGCACCGGCGCGTTCGTCTCTTCCGTCCATTCGATCGGCACCGGCGGGCTGACGAGCGCGTGCTTCAGGAGCTCGTCGACTGTAGAGACGGGAACGATGGTCAGGCCCCGCTTCACGTTGTCCGGAATCTCGGCGAGATCCTTTTCGTTCTCCCGCGGGATCAGCACCGTCTTCAGGCCGCCGCGGAGCGCGGCGAGCAGCTTCTCCTTCAGTCCGCCGATCGGCAGGACGCGGCCGCGCAGAGTGATCTCGCCCGTCATCGCCACATCGCGGCGAATGGCGATGCCGGTCAGCACCGAGACGATCGAGGTGACCATGGCGACGCCAGCCGACGGCCCGTCCTTGGGCGTCGCGCCTTCCGGTACATGGACGTGGATGTCCTTCTTCTCGAAGGTCGAAGGCTTGATGCCGAAGGCGATCGAGCGCGATTTGACGTAACTTTCCGCCGCCTGCACCGACTCCTTCATGACATCGCCAAGCTTGCCGGTCGCCGTGACCCGGCCCTTGCCGGGTACCGTCACCGCCTCGATCGTCAAGAGCTCGCCCCCGACCTCGGTCCAGGCGAGGCCGGTGGTGACGCCGACCAGATCCTCGAGCTCGACCTCGCCGAAGCGGAAGCGGCGGACGCCGGCGAATTTCTCGAGGTTGCGCCGCGTCACCGTCACGCGCTTCAGCTTCTTCATCAAGATGTCCTTGATGGCCTTGCGCGCCAGGTTGGCGAGCTCGCGCTCGAGGTTGCGCACGCCCGCCTCCCGCGTGTAGTAGCGGATGAGGTCGCGCAGCGCATCGTCGGTGATCGACCACTCCTTCTTCTTGATGCCGTGCGCCTCCGTCTGCTTCGGAATGAGGTGGCGGCGGGCGATCTCGACCTTCTCGTCCTCGGTGTAGCCCGGGATGCGGATCAGCTCCATGCGGTCGAGCAGCGGCTGCGGCATGCGCAGCGTGTTCGCCGTGGTCACGAACATGATGTCCGAGAGGTCGTAGTCGACTTCGAGGTAATGATCGTTGAAGGTGGCGTTCTGCTCCGGGTCGAGCACTTCGAGGAGCGCCGAGGAAGGATCGCCCCGCCAATCGGCGCCGAGCTTGTCGACCTCGTCGAGCAGGAAGAGCGGGTTCGACGATTTCGCCTTCTTCATTCCCTGAATGATCTTGCCTGGCATCGAGCCGATATAGGTGCGGCGATGACCGCGGATCTCGGCCTCGTCGCGCACGCCGCCCAGCGACATACGGACGAAGTTCCGGCCCGTCGCCCGCGCGATCGACTTGCCGAGCGAGGTCTTGCCGACGCCCGGCGGGCCGACGAGGCACAGGATCGGCCCCTTCACCTTCTTCATGCGCTGCTGCACCGCGAGGTATTCGAGAATGCGCTCCTTCACCTTCTCGAGGCCGAAATGGTCGGCGTTCAGCACCTTCTCGGCGGCCTTGATGTCGCGCTTGATCTTGGTCCTGACATGCCACGGGATCGACAGCAGCCAATCGAGGTAGTTGCGCACCACCGTCGCCTCGGCCGACATCGGGCTCATCGAGCGCAGCTTCTTGACCTCGGCGATCGCCTTGTCGTGCGCCTCCTTGGAGAGCTTGGTCTTGTTGATCTTCTCTTCGAGCTCGGCCAGCTCGTCGCGCCCGTCCTCGCCCTCGCCCAGCTCTTTCTGGATCGCCTTCAACTGCTCGTTGAGGTAGTACTCGCGCTGCGTCTTCTCCATCTGCCGCTTGACGCGGTTGCGAATGCGCTTCTCGACCTGGAGGACCCCGATCTCGCCCTCCATGTAGCCGAACACCTTCTCGAGCCGTTCGGAAACGAGCTCCGTCTCGAGCAGCTCCTGCTTCTCCGGAATCTTGAGCGCGAGATGCGCGGCGATGCTGTCGGCGAGCTTACCGGAATCCTCGATCTGGTTGATCGAGACGAGGACTTCCGGCGGGATCTTCTTGTTCAGCTTGATGTATTGCTCGAACTGCGAGACGACGGTGCGGGCCAAGGCCTCGATTTCCTGGCTCTCGCCCGGCTTCTCGGCAATCGGCTCGGCATAGGCCTGGAAGAAGGCCTCATGCTCGGTGAAGCGCAGAATGCGCGCGCGCTGCCCACCCTCGACCAGCACCTTGACCGTGCCGTCCGGCAGCTTCAGAAGCTGCAGAACGGTGCCGATGGTGCCGACCGAATAGATGTCGGCCGTCGCCGGATCGTCCTGAGCGGCATTCTTTTGCGTCACCAGCAGAATCTGCTTGTCGTCCTTCATGACGTCTTCGAGGGCCCGCACCGACTTCTCGCGGCCGACGAAGAGCGGCACGATCATGTGCGGAAACACCACGATGTCGCGCAGGGGCAGCACCGGATAAAGCGAGCCGCGTGCGATTTCGGACATAGCTCCTCTTTCTCTGGACGGCCGTCTCCCCTCGATAGCAGGAGCGGCCAGAGATTGGAATGGGCGGGCACGGTTAATTTGGCGCGGCCCTACCTTCCTTCAAGTCAGGAACACGCCCGGCACCCATGCCGCGAGCGCAAGGCCTGGCCAGCTCAGGCGCCGGCGCCCTCGCCACGCCGGTCGGAATGGACGTAGAGGGGTACCGCCCGGCCTTCGACGACCTCGCGATTGATGACGATCTCGCTGACGCCATTGAGACCCGGCAGCTCGAACATCGGATCGAGGAGGATCGCCTCCATGATCGAGCGCAGCCCGCGCGCTCCGGTCTTGCGCAGGATCGCCCGATGCGCGATCGCCTTCAGCGCCTCCTCGTTGAACTCGAGGTGAACGTCCTCCATCTCGAAGAGCCGCTGATACTGCTTGACGAGGGCATTCTTGGGCTTGGTCAGGATGTCGACCAGCGCGCTCTCGTCGAGATCGTCAAGCGTCGCTACGACGGGGAGGCGGCCGACGAACTCCGGTATGAGGCCGAACTTCAAGAGGTCCTCGGGCTCGAGATCGCGCAGGATCTCGCCGGTCTTGCGCTCCTCGGGACCGCGCACCTCGGCGCCGAAGCCGATCGAGGTCCCTTGCCGGCGATGGGCGATGATCTTTTCGAGGCCGGCGAAGGCGCCGCCGCAGATGAAGAGAATGTTGGTGGTATCGACCTGCAGGAATTCCTGCTGCGGGTGCTTGCGTCCGCCTTGCGGCGGCACGCTCGCGATCGTCCCCTCCATGATTTTCAGCAGCGCCTGCTGGACGCCCTCGCCCGAAACGTCGCGGGTGATCGAAGGATTGTCGGATTTGCGGCTGATCTTGTCGACCTCGTCGATATAGACGATGCCGCGCTGCGCCCGCTCGACATTGTAATCGGCCGATTGCAGCAGCTTCAGGATGATGTTCTCGACATCCTCGCCAACATAGCCGGCTTCCGTGAGCGTCGTCGCATCGGCCATGGTGAAGGGCACGTCGATGATGCGGGCCAGGGTCTGCGCCAGCAGGGTCTTGCCGGAGCCCGTCGGGCCGACGAGCAGGATGTTCGATTTGGCGAGCTCGACGTCGTTGTTCTTCGCGCCATGCGCGAGACGCTTATAGTGGTTGTGCACCGCGACGGAGAGGACGCGCTTGGCGTGATCCTGGCCGATCACATAGTCGTCGAGCACCTTGCAGATATCTTTGGGCCCCGGCACGCCGTCGCGCGATTTGACAAGGGTCGTCTTGTGCTCCTCACGGATGATGTCCATGCAGAGCTCGACGCATTCGTCGCAGATGAACACGGTGGGGCCGGCGATGAGCTTGCGCACCTCGTGCTGGCTCTTGCCGCAGAAGGAGCAGTACAGCGTGTTCTTCGTGTCGCCACCGCTGGACTTGGTCATAGCCACTCCGTCAGCAATCGGGGAGGTCCCCGATCCACAAACTCCCTGCCCCGCATACCGTCCCGCCTTCGCGCTGCGGAACTATGACGGTGGCAGCCCGCACCCGAACGGCCATTCGATTTAACGATATGTACCATCGGGCGATCAATAACTAGTTAAACATTACCCGCCGGGCGCCATGCGCGCCGTGACGGCTGTCACGGCCCCCGACGGGCGCCGTCGTCACGCTCGTGCCTTGGCGTCCTCCTCGCGCGGCGGCCGGCTGATCACAACATCGTCGATGAGCCCGAACTCCTTCGCCTCGAGCGGCGAAAGGAACTTGTCGCGCTCGACGGCTTGCGAGATGACCTCGAGCGGCTGGCCCGTGTGCTTCACATAGATTTCATTGAGGCGGGCGCGCAGAGCCAGGATCTCGCGCGCTTGGATCTCGATATCCGTCGCCTGGCCCTGGGCGCCGCCCGAAGGCTGGTGAATCATGATGCGCGAATTGGGCAGCGAGAAGCGCTTGCCTTTGGCGCCGGCGCAGAGGAGCAGCGAGCCCATCGAAGCCGCCTGGCCAATGCAGACGGTCGAGACCGGCGAGCGGATGTACTGCATCGTGTCGTAGATCGCCATGCCCGAGGTGACGACCCCGCCCGGCGAGTTGATGTAAAAGGCGATATCCTTGTTAGGATTGACGGATTCAAGGAAGAGCAGCTGCGCGCAGACAAGGCTGGAGACGGCGTCGTTGACCGGGCCCACCAGGAAGACGATGCGCTCCTTGAGGAGCATCGAATAAATGTCGTAGGCACGCTCGCCCCGGTTGGTCTGCTCGACCACCATGGGTACCAGCGTGTTCATATAAACCTCTAAGGGATCCTTCATGCTCTGCGCTCCGTCAGACCGTATTCCGTGACAATCACTCTTCCGTCTTCGCCTCGGCCTTCTTGCGCGGCCGGCGCTTCGGTGCCGCTTCCGCGGCCGGCGCCGAAGCGGCCTCCGCGGCTTCCGCCGCTCCGTCTTCATCGCCGCGCAGCAAATCCTCGATCGGGACCGTGCGCTCGCTGACATCGGCCATTTCGAGGATGAAATCGACGATCTTGTCCTCGAAGATGGGGGCGCGCAGATTAGCGAGCGCCTCCGGGTTCTTGCGGTAGAATTCGATAACCTTCTTCTCGTAGCCCGGATGGCGGCGCGCTTCCTCGCCGAGGGCGCGGCTCACTTCCTCCTGCGTCACCGAGATCGCATTCTTCGTCCCGATCTCGGAGAGAAGCAGGCCGAGGCGGACTCGCCGCTCGGCGATGGCTCGGTACTCGCTCTTCAGAGTCTCCTCGTCCTTTCCGGCATCCTCCGCGACCGCATCCTTGTTCTGCGAACGCGCCTCCTCGAATTGCTTCCAGATCGAGGCAAATTCAAGATCCACCATGCCCGGCGGCACCGCAAAATCGTGCTTGGCGGCGAGTTGGTCGAGAAGAGCGCGCTTGAGGCGCTGGCGCGCAATCGCGCCATATTCGCGCTCGAGCTGCTCGCGCACGGTCTTCCTCAGCGCGTCGAGCGAATCGAACCCCAGTTCCTTGGCCAGCTCGTCGTCGATGCTGGGCGCGAGGAGGTGCCGCACTTCCTTGACCGTCACCGCGAATTCCGCCTCGCGCCCGGCGAGATCGGCGGCGCCATATTCCGCAGGGAAGGTGACTTTGACCGTGCGCTTCTCGCCGGCTTTCGCGCCGACGAGCTGATCCTCGAAGCCCGGAATGAATCGGCCCGAGCCGAGCTCCATATGAAAATCGTTGGCGTTGCCGCCCGGGAACTCCTTGCCGTCGACGGTGCCGGTGAAATCGACGACGACTTCGTCGCCCGCCTCGGCCGCGCGCTCGACCGCCTCGCTCTTCCGATGCGGCCGGGCGATTCGCTCCAAGGCCTTCTCGATCTCGGATTCGGGAATTTCCGGGCGCAGGCGTTCGAGCTTCAGCGAGGCGAAATCGACGGGCGCGATCTCGGGCAGCAGCTCCACCGCCATCTTGTATTCGAGGTCGTCGCCCTCTTTGAAGGAGACAATCTCGATCTTGGGCTGCAACGCCGGGCGCAGCCCGTGGTCGCGCATCGCCTGCGCCGAACTGTCGCTGACCGCGCGCTCCAACACCTCGCCCATGATCGAGGAGCCGTAGCGTTTGCGCAGCACCGTCATCGGCACCTTGCCGGGGCGGAAGCCGGGCAAGCGAACTTGCCGGCCGAGCTCGGCAAGACGGTTCTGCACCTGCTGCTCGATGTCGCCCGAGGGGACGGTGACCTTGAATTCGCGCTTCAGCCCTTCGGAATGGGTCTCGGTAATCTGCATGAGGTATCCGTCGCAAGGAGGGCCGCCGGTGTGCGGCGGCGGGATCACGAAAGCCGGGGCGTGGTGCGGGCGGAGGGATTTGAACCCCCACGACCGAGGTCGCTGGAACCTAAATCCAGTGCGTCTACCAATTCCGCCACGCCCGCACGGCGTCCGAGCGCACGGGGTTGCCGCCCCGCCTGCCCGGCGAAGCGCGCTTCATAGCACAGCAAATCGTGGGATTAAATATAATCAGCCGCAGAGCGGCAGGCCTGCGGCGAGATGGAGGACGCGGAAGAAGGACGCCGAGTCGGCGGGCGTGAAGGGGTGTGGGCTAAACCGGGTGCGCGCCGTAGACGTTGCGGAAGGCGCCGAGGGCGAGGATGCGCATCGCCGTCTCGATGTGCTCGGAAGCGTCGCGCTCGAAGCGAACCTGGAAGCGGACATGCGGAATGCCGAGGTGATCGGTGCGCAGATCGACGACGGTCGCGGTCTCCATGACGCCCTTCCCGTGGGAGCGGCGGTAGCTGTCGCCCGGTTTGATCTCTGGTTGCTGGCGGTGCCGGGTGAATGCGTCGATCAGTGACATGGCGGTCGCGCCTGATTCTTGAGCCCGATACATGGGCAATACTGCGGCTTGATTGTGAAAAATTTCTTAATCCCAAGGCATTAGCCGATACAACAGATTACAAATCGCAGAAAATTGTAGATGATTGCGCCGACGGCTCTTGCCGGCCTCGCTCAACCACGCAGCAGGGCGCGCAGCGAGCTCGCAGCGGCGACGCGGCCGTGATCGGTATAAGCCTCGTGATTGGCCTCGATATCGGCGAGGCGGTAGAGATAGTTGATCATGATGCCCGCCGATTGCCGCAGCCCCTTTTTCGATTTGTCGGCGAGCCAGTTGAGCCGTTCGAGCCGCGCACCGTTGCTGAGGTGAAAATGCGCGACGGGATCGCGAGCGCGGCCTGACTCGGTCTTCTCGAGTGCGAGGTAGCGGGCGCACAGCCGGAGCAGCGGCTCGCGCAGCGCGTGCGCAAGCACGGCGTCCTCGTGCCAATCCGGCCGCAGCAGGATGTCGCGCAGGCTGCCGCGCCGATCCTCGGGCAAAGCCGCTAGCGCGCGCCGTTCGGCGGCGGTCAATGCGCCCTCCTCGCCTTCGCGCAATTCGGCATCGAGCCAGGTGCGGAAGCCCGGAACCGGTGACAGCGTCGCAAACGTCTTCAAGCCTGGCAGCTCGGCCGCAAGGCTGTCGACGACCCGCTTGATGAGGAAATTGCCGAAGCTGATTCCGGCCAGGCCCCTCTGGCAATTCGAGATCGAATAGAAGATCGCCGTATCGGCCTCCGCCGGATCGCCGAGCGGCGCGCTCTCGTCGAGGAGCGCGTGGATGTTGTCGGCCATGCCGTCGAGAAGCGCGACCTCGACGAAGATGAGCGGCTCCTCCGGCATCCGCGGGTGGAAGAAGGCGAAGCAGCGCCGGTCGGGTTCGAGGCGGTTCTTGAGGTCGGTCCAGCCGCGAATCTCGTGCACCGCCTCGTAGGCCATCAGTTTTTCGAGCAGGGCCGCCGGCGCCTCCCAATTGATGCGGTGGAGTTCGAGAAAGCCGATGTCGAACCAGCTCGCGAGCAGGGATTTGAGATCCTGCTCGAGCCCGGCGAGCACCGCGTCCTCGCGCGACAGCCGCATCAGCTCGGCGCGCATATCGACGAGGAACTTTACCCCCTCGGGCAGCGCGTTGAATTGCGTCAGCAGCTTGACGCGCGGCGGCTCCAGCGCCTTACGGAGCGCCCGCTCCGCGGCCGGCCGCTCGCCTTGGCTCGCCTGCAGGAGCCGCGTGCAGCATGCGTCGACCTCCTCGCGGTCGAGGTCGAAGCTCTCCGCGAGGACGCGCAGGAACCATTTGCGGCCGGTCGCGCTGAGCGCGAGATAGCTGCGGCCGAGCTCGGCGGCGCGGGCACGCGCCGAGACCTCGCCGCCGCGTCCGTCGAGGCAGGTGCGCATCTGCTCGCGCAGCCGCTCGCGGTCTTCGCGCGGCAGGTCGGGGCGAAGCGGCGCTCCCATCGCGCTGCGCGCCGATTCGGCGATGTCGCGCCATGCACGCCGCAGATTGAGCAAGGTTCGGTCGAACATGCCGTCGAAGAATCCGGCGCTGCGTTCGCTCATCCGCGACCCCCGATCACCGAGACTGTCTCAACGGAAGCCCGCGCCCGCCGTTCCGTCAACCGTTCTGATAGCGGGCACCCCCTGCCCTGAGCTCGCGGAGCACCGCCGGCAGCCTGTCGAGGAGGTCTTCGGCGATCAGCCCCGGCCCGAAGCACGCCGCAGCCTCGCCGTGGAGCCAGACCGCCGCCACAGCCGCGAGGGACGCCGGCATCCCTTGCGCCATGAGGCCGAGAACGATGCCGGCGAGGACATCGCCGCTGCCGGCAGTCGCGAGGTCGGGCGGGCCGTTCGCATTGACGGCCGCCCAGCCATCGGGCGATGCCACCACCGTATCCGGTCCTTTGAGGAGAATGACGGCGCCGCTGATGCGCGCCGCAGCCCGGGCGTTCGTCAGCTTGTCGTGGTCGCTGGCGAACAGCCGGCGGAACTCGCCTTCATGCGGCGTCAGCACCGTCGGCCCGCCGATGAGAGCCGCAAGCTCTGCCGCGCGGCCCGCAAAAGCGGCGAAGGCGTCGGCATCGAGCACGACCGAACGGCGCGTCGCCAATGCGGCGCGGATGAGCTCTTCGCTTGCGGGGCCTGTTCCAGCACCCGGACCCACGAGAATCGCGTTGCGCCGCTCATCGCCGAGCAAAGCGGCAAAATCGTCAGTACCGGCGACGGGCTGCACGATGACGCCCGTCAGAGCGGCGGCGTAGATCGGAAATGTGACCGCAGGCGCCGCCAGGGTGACGAGCCCCGCCCCTGCCCGCGCCGCCGCTCGCGCCGCCAGCCGGGAAGCCCCCGTCATCACGGCGCCCCCGGCAACAAGCGCGTGGCCGCGGCGATATTTGTGTCCGTCGGGTCGCGGCCAGGGGTATGCGTCGAGCCAGAGCGGCGGCGCATTCTCGAATGTCCGCGGGGCAATGCTTTTCAGCACCCCGGACGGTATGCCGATATCGGCGACGAGGATTTCGCCGCAAAGCGTGCGGCCCGGGAAAAGGAGATGGCCGGGCTTCTTGCGGAAGAAGGTAACCGTGAGCGCGGCGGCGGGCGCATAGCCGCGGACGGCGCCGCTGGCGCCATCGAGGCCGCTCGGCACATCGACCGCGACGATCGGGAGGCCCCGCTGCCCTGCCCCTTCGAGCGCGGCCCGCGCGATACCTTCGACATCGCGGGTGAGGCCGGCGCCGAAGAGCGCGTCAATGACGAGTGCGGTGTCTTCGGGAAGCTTCGCTCCGAGCGGCGCGACCGGCCCCGCCCACAGCGCCGCGTGATGCGCGGCATCGCCCTTCAGCGCCTCGCGGACGCCGAGCAGAAAGAGACGCACCGGCCAGCCGGACCCCGCGAGGTGCCGCGCTGCGACAAAGCCGTCGCCGCCATTGTTGCCGGGCCCGCAGAGGACGGCGACCGGACGGGGTGCCCAGCGGCGGCGGATCGCCGTCGCCACTGCCCGCCCGGCATTCTCCATGAGGGCGATGCCGGGCACGCCGGCGGTCATCGCCAGCCGATCCGCCCGCCCCATCTCCTCGGGGGTGAGCAGCGCGCAGTCTTGGGGCGGCATCATCGCTATCGGGCCCTTGCTCGATCGGCGCAGCTTACCCCAGCGCGGACGAACCGGGCGACCGAATTGGCAGGCCCGGGATCGCTCCTGCCGAGCCGCTTGACGCACCGGCCGCTTAGCGGTACGACCGCGCGCGACGGCGGGTGTAGCTCAGTTGGTTAGAGCGCCAGATTGTGATTCTGGATGTCGTCGGTTCGAATCCGATCACTCGCCCCACTTTCCCTTTCGAAAGAAGCGCGTCAACCGGCCTCCCGCGCCAGCGCCGGCGCAGCCGCACCCGATATGGCGAGAGCGCGCAAGGCCGCAGCACAGATCGCGAGCGGCGCCGTCACGGCGCGGGCCGAAGCGGAGGCGTCGATCATCACCTCGTCGGGCCGATAGAGCTCGACCGCCCAGCCGGCGAGCCGTCCCTGGCCGTTATGACCGTGAGCGAGACGGTGAATGGACCACGGCTCGGGGACGAGCAGCATCGCGGCGTCGAGCGAGCTCGTATACGCCGGAATTGGCTTCTTGAGACCGAAGAGGCGCTGGATCGCATAGTCGAGATAATCGCTTCCGGTCGCCGCTCCCTCGATCGAGGACGCGAGCTTCAGAACATCCATCATTGTCTCCTGGGAGAGTGGGCGTCGCACGCGGCAAGCCCATGATGCCTTGCCGCCCGCACCCCAGTGAAGACGATGAAAGTCGCGGGTTTCTGACGTTAAGGTAGAAGGCTCCGCCGCCACGCTGGAGCCCGCACCCGCACCGCAGGCTAGGACTTGTCGTCCGAGAACGCCTTGTAGGCGATGATCGTGAAGGTGTCCTTCACCCCTGGCAGGGTCTGCAGCCGCTCGGTAACGAAATGGCCGATATCGGCCCCTTCCGCGAGGTAGCACTTCATCAGAAGATCGTATTGGCCGGAGGTGGAATAGACCTCCGAGACTTGTTCCACGCTCTGCACCGCCTCGTCGGCGACGACATATGCCTTGCCGAGCTCGCACTTGACCATGACGAAGATCGTCTTCATGGCGATGGACCTCGCGCCTTCTTCTGCGCTCCGAAGATCAGCCTCCGGCCAATCTTACCGGACGCGCGAGGAAGGCGGGAAGATGGTCGCCGAAGCCGACGATCCGCTGCTGCTCTTCCCGTCCATCGTGATGGCGGCCACCGCGCCGTTCCACGGCCTCGGCAAAGGGCGTGACATTGGCCGGCCGCTCGCGCGCCATGCCTTCCGGCGTCATGCGCACCGGTTCGGCGCGCGGCGTGTGGATGCGCTCCGGGCGGCGGCGATCGCCGGCGCGCTCGCGCGGCGGCGCACGCCGCGGCTCGTCGGATTGCCCGGACGCCTCGTCCCGGCGCCTCGTTCGAGCCGGCCGTGCCGCCGGCCGGTGCGGGGCAGAGCCTCGCGACCCGGCCCGCCCGCCGCGGCGGCGGCGCGTGTCGTCATAGACGAGCGCCTCGCTGGTGAGCCCCTCGACCGTGGCCAGCGGAATCTCCTTGCCGATGAGCGCCGTGATCGCCGCCACGGCGCGCCCGTCTTCCGGGGCCGCGATGGTGAAGGATTTCCCGCTCTGTCCGGCACGGCCGGTGCGGCCGATGCGGTGCACGTAATCCTCGGCGTGGATGGGGACGTCGAAATTGAAGACGTGGCTCAATCCCTGAATATCGAGGCCGCGCGCCGCCACGTCGCTCGCCACCAAAAGCCGCGCCTCGCCCGCCTTGAAGCGCTCCAGCGTCTCGGTGCGCTTCGCCTGCGCCATGTCGCCGTGCAGCGCGACGGCATCGAAGCCGTGTTTCACCAGGGATTTGTAGAGGATGTCGACATCGCGCTTGCGGTTGCAGAAAATGATGGCGTTCTTGACCTGCTCGGCGCGAATGAGGCGGCGCAAGGCCTCGCGCTTCTCCATGGCATCGACGACGACGAGCGCCTGCTCGACGGTGGCCGCCGGCGAGGCGGGCGGGGCCACGGAGATTTCCTTCGGGTTCGACAGGAACGCATCGGCGAGGCGGCGGATCTCGGGCGGCATCGTCGCCGAGAAGAACAGAGTCTGACGCAACTTCGGCAGGAAGCCGACGATGCGCTCGACATCCGGGATGAAGCCCATATCGAGCATGCGGTCGGCCTCGTCGATGACGAGGATCTTCACGTCGGAAAGCAGGATCTTGCCACGCTCGATGAGGTCGAGAAGCCGACCCGGGGTGGCGATCAGCACGTCGACGCCACGGTCGAGCTTCCGCTCCTGGTCGGCAAAGCTTTCGCCGCCGATGAGCAGCGCCATATTGAGCTTGTGATGCTTGCCGTAGGTCTCGAAGGAATTGGCGACCTGCGCCGCCAGCTCACGCGTCGGCTCGAGGATGAGCGAGCGCGGCATCCGCGCCTTGGCTCTGCCTGCCGCCAGGATGTCGATCATCGGCAGGGTGAAGCCGGCGGTCTTGCCGGTGCCGGTCTGGGCGCAGCCCAGTACGTCCCGGCCCGTCAGCACGACGGGGATCGCTTGCTCTTGGATGGGGGTGGGTTTGGTATAGCCGGCGTCGGTGACCGCCTGCAGCACTTCGGGCGATAGCCCCAGATCGACAAAATCCATCGAGTTGTTGCTTGTTCCAATAAAAGGCGAGAGTTTTCGCTGCCTCCTAATTGGGGGCGTTGCCTGAAAAGTCAATTAATTTTGTGGCCTCGCCTATTCTTTTTCGGCATGGCTGAGCAGCGGCGACGTGCTCGACTTGGCGCCGACGAAGGCGGAATGCGATGAAAAGCCCGATGAAAACTCCGCTTCTCTTGCTGCCCGGGCTGCTCTGCGATGCCGCCCTCTGGCAGCCGCAGCGCCAAGGACTGGCGGACATCGCCGAGACCGTCGCCGGCGACCTCACGCGGCACGATTCGCTGGCCGCCATGGCCGAGGCCATGCTCGCGGAAATGCCGGGGCGCTTCGCCTTGGCCGGACTTTCGATGGGCGGCTATGTGGCCCAGGAGATCATGCGCCGCGCGCCCGAGCGCGTGCTGCGCCTTGCCCTTCTCGACACCTCGGCTCGCGCCGACACCGAGGAGCAGCGCGCCCGCCGGCGGGGCCTTATCGAGCTGGCGGGGAAAGGTGCCTTCAAAGGGGTGACGCCGCGCCTGCTGCCGCTTCTCCTTCATCCGCACCGCCTCGCGGATGCGCCGCTCGTTGCCACCGTCATGGGAATGGCAAAGCGCGTCGGCAAATCCGCCTTCCTGCGTCAGCAGCAAGCGATCCTGGGTCGTCCCGACGGCCGCGCCGATTTGCCGCGCATCGCCTGCCCGACCCTTGTTCTCTGCGGCCGCCAAGACGCGCTGACGCCGCTCGCCCTGCATGAGGAAATGGCGGCGGCGATCCCCGGCGCGGAGCTGCGCGTCATAGAGGAATGCGGGCACCTCTCGAGCCTGGAACGGCCCGAGGCGGTGACGGCGGCGCTGCGGGAGTGGCTCTTACGCTGAGGAATTCGTGGCGGCGATCGTAAAGACGCCATCCAGCGCGACGCCCCGCATTTGGTCTCGATCGCGCGAGGCCCCGCTCCCCGCCGCCAGCCTTCAAACGTCGAGGTCGTGCACGAAGCGGGCGTTCTTCTGGATGAAGTCGAAGCGGAGCTCCGGGCGGCGGCCCATGAGGCTTTCGACGAGCGCCACCGTGCGCCGGTACTCCTCGCTCGGCGATTCGGCGCGGGGCGGCAAGGTGACGCGCAGCAGCGTCCGGTTCCTGGGATCCATGGTCGTCGCCCGCAGCGAGGCGGTCGGCATCTCGCCGAGACCTTTGAAGCGGCTGATCTCGACCTTGGCGTTGGCTTTGAAAGCCGTCTTCAGCAACTCCTCCTTATGCGCGTCGTCGCGTGCATAGAGCGTCGTCCCGCCCTGGCTCAGCCTATAGAGCGGCGGGATCGCGAGATGGAGATGGCCGTTCTCGACGAGGCGCGGCATCTCGCGGAAGAAGAAGGTCATGAGGAGCGAAGCGATGTGCGCGCCGTCGACATCGGCATCGGTCATGACGATGACGCGCTCGTAGCGCAGCTTCTCCTCCTGGTAGCGCTCGCCGGTGCCGCAGCCCAAGGCGAGAACGAGGTCCGAGATCTCCTGATTGGCGCGCATCTTCTCGGCGGACGCGCTGGCGACGTTCAGGATCTTCCCCTTCAAGGGCAGGATCGCCTGCGTCTCGCGGTCGCGCGCCTGCTTCGCGGAGCCGCCGGCGCTGTCGCCTTCGACGAGGAAGATCTCGGTGCCCGCCGCGGCGCCGCGCGTGCAATCGGCGAGCTTCCCAGGAAGGCGCAGCTTGCGCGTCGCCGATTTGCGCAGGAGATCCTTCTCCTGCTTGCGCCGCGCCCGCTCCTCGGCGCGTTCGATGACGCGCTCGATGAGCGCCTTGGCGGCGACGGGATCGCCCGAGAGCCAATGGTCGAAATGGTCCTTGACGGCGCCCTCGACGAGGCGCGTCGCCTCGGGCGAAGCGAGGCGCTCCTTGGTCTGGCCCTGGAATTGCGGCTCGCGGATGAAGAGCGAGAGCAGCACCGCCGCGCCCGACATCACGTCCTCGCCCGTGACCTGCGCCGCCCGCCGGTTGCCGATGAGCTCGCCATAGGATTTGACGCCGCGCGTCAGGGCGCTGCGGAGCCCCGCTTCGTGGCTGCCGCCTTCGGGGGTCGGCACCGTGTTGCAATAGGAGTGGCAGAAGCCGTCCTCGTCCTCGGGCCAGGCGAGCGCCCATTCGACGCGCCCGCCCTCGGCGAACTCGACCTCGCCGAGAAAGGGCTTCGGCGTGAGCCCGGCGCGGCCTTCGAGGCTGGCGGCGAGAAAGTCGGCGAGGCCGCCCGGGAAATGCAGCCTTTCCTCCTGCGGCACGCCCTCGGGTCGCGGCAGGGCGGGATCGCAGAGCCAGCGAATCTCGACGCCGCGGAAGAGATAGGCCTTCGACCGCGCCATGCGGTAGAGGATCGCCGGCCGGAAATGCGCTTCCCGCCCGAAGATCTGCGGGTCGGGGTGGAAGCGCACCGTCGTGCCGCGCCGATTCTGGACCGCGCCCATATTCTTCGGCGGCGCGAGCGGCTTGCCGCGGCTGTATTCCTGGGTCCAGAGCTGGCGGTCGCGCGCGACCTCGACGAAGAGGCGGTCGGAAAGGGCGTTGACCACCGAGACGCCGACGCCGTGGAGCCCGCCCGAGGTCTTGTAGGCATCGCCGCCGAACTTGCCACCCGAATGGAGCGTCGTCAGGATGATCTCAAGGGCGGATTTGTCGGGGAATTTCGGATGCGGATCGACGGGAATGCCGCGCCCATTGTCGCGCACCGTGACGCTCCCGTCCGCCGCGAGCTCCAGCTCAATCCGCGAGGCGTGCCCCGCCACCGCCTCGTCCATGGCGTTATCCATGACCTCGGCGACGAGATGATGGAGGGCGCGCTCGTCGGTGCCGCCGATATACATGCCGGGGCGGCGCCGTACCGGCTCCAGCCCCTCCAGCACCTCGATGTCCTTGGCCGAGTAGCTCGGCCCCGGCTTGCGCGCAAGATTGTCGAAAAGATCGGCCATGGCCGGCATTATAGGAAGGCGAGTCGTGGAGGCAAGCTGGATACGGTATGATGCGACCCAAAGTTCCTACAACATATAGTTGACATTCTCAAATGCTCCAGGCAGATCCCGCTGCGCCCCCCGGCACCGAGCCGGCCCTGCGCGCCATCGCCATGCCGGCCGATGCCAATCCCAATGGCGACATTTTCGGCGGCTGGCTCTTGGCGCAGATGGATCTCGCCGGCGGCAGCGTCGCCGTGCAGCGCGCGCGGGGCCGCGTCGCGACCGTCGCCATCACCGGCATGACCTTCCACCGGCCGGTCTTCATCGGCGACGAGGTGAGCTGCTATGCGGCAATCCAGCGCATCGGCCGCTCCTCGCTGACGATCCATATCGAAAGCTGGGTCCGCCGGCATCTCAGCAACGAGCGGGTCAAGGTGACCGAGGGCACCTTCACCTATGTCGCCATCGATGCGGCGCGCCGTCCCCGCGCCGTTCCGCCGGCCGAGGACACAATCGCCGTCTGAGCGTTTGCAGGGAATGGGAACGCCGTGGGCATCGCCGGCCTTGATATGAGTGTGACGAACGAGCGCAAAATCTGGGAAGCGGCCATCCTGCTCGTCAGCCGACATGGCGACCAGGCGACCGACATCGCCGAGCGCGAGGCGACGCGGCATCACCGCCGCCATGACGAGCTCACCAGCACCGTGTGGTGCTGGATTTCGCGCGCCACAGCCGAACTCTTGCGGGAAGAGCCGGATATCGGCGAGCATTTCCACTGAGGGTCGGTAGCGGCGCCTCTCTTCGGAGCGGCGTCACCGCGCGAGCCCGCTCGGCCACCAGACGCGCTTTCCGACATCGAGAACCAGGGCCGGCACCAGAATCGAACGGACGAGGAAGGTGTCGAGCAGAATGCCGAAGGCGATGATGAAGCCGACCTCGACGAGGGTGACGAGCGGCATCAGCGCGAGGGCGGCAAAGGTCGCCGCCAAAACTACCCCCGCCGCGGTGATGACGCCGCCGGTCAAGGCGAAAGCACGCTTCATGGCGCTCGGCGTATCCGCCTGCCGCGTCATTCCCGGCTTCTCGACATCACCAAGGCGCTGCTGCCGCCCGTCGCGGCGGGCGCGCTGCTCTCCGGCGGCAACAGCGATTAGAGCGGCGTCTTGCGGATGTCCGGCGCGAAGGGGCGCCCATACTTCTCCTGATGCCGGCTGCAATAATAGCCCCAGATCGCCTGGTTGCGGTCCGGCGCCACGCGCTGCCCGTTGGGCGCCGTCAAGTCGTCTATGAGACGCTGCCAGTTGTCATCGACCCACTTCTCGGCCTGCGCCAGCAGCTCCTTGTCCATGAGGAACCACGCGCGGCCGATATCGATTTGGACGCCATGGGAATTGGTGACGTATTCATGGAACATGACGCACCCTCCGAAAGAGGCGATTATACCATGTGTCGCGTCTCCTGCCGCGCGCGACTCATCAGAAAGATGTTATAATCCGTGCCGAGCGCGACGAGGAAGATAAAGGCATCGAGCGGCACCGACTGATCGATCCCGGCAAAGCCGAGGCCCCAATCGAAGGCGAGGGCGCTGATGCCGAGAGCCGCCGCATAGGAGAGAATGACGGTAGCGATCAGAAGAAGCGGCAGCACGATCGCCCGCATGAC
Source organism: Alphaproteobacteria bacterium (assembly GCA_021325525.1). GTDB lineage: Bacteria > Pseudomonadota > Alphaproteobacteria > ATCC43930 > CGMCC-115725 > URHD0088. Next base: position 225 of record JAJPHB010000022.1, on the reverse strand, counting down.
GGTTCCAAGAACCGCCAGGACGACGACAAGAACGAGCGGCATGACGAGGTGACGGTCGGCGGCCGCCGCCTGCGCGATGTCGACATCGATCGCGGCGGCGCCGCCGACGAGGGCATCGGCCCCGGGGAGCGCCGCCAGTTGCCGGCGCAAGCGCTTCACCGTCTCATGCGCCTCGGCGCTGTCGGGCGGGGCTTTCAGCAGCACCGCCACCGCCGCGAGCCCGCT
>JAJPHB010000153.1 GCA_021325525.1 Alphaproteobacteria bacterium | reverse complement strand
GGCGCGCGGCGGCCGCTGCGCCGCGCCGCCGACGCGCCGGCGGACCGCGTCCTCGCCTGGCTCTACCTCATCCGCGGGGCCGCCATCGCCGCCTTCTTCCCGCCGCCGAAGACCGAGGCCTCGGTCCTCATCTTCGCCGCCCTCATGGGGCTCGTCTGGTTCGGGAGCGTGCCGTTGACGAGCGGGCTCGTCGCCAAGGTCTTCGGGACGCGGCATCTCGGGACGCTTTTCGGCGTCTCTTTGCTCAGCCACCAGATCGGCTCCTTCCTCGGCGCCTGACTCGGCGGCGATCTCTTCGACGCGACGGGGTCGTACACGTTGATCTGGGCCACGACCGCCGCCGCCGGCCTCGTCGCCGCGCTGCGGCACTTCCCCATCGACGACGCCCCCGCCGCATCGCCGAGCCGGCGCGGGCGTGAGCCGCACCTATTGCGCTCTCTCGCCCCCGATCACCCGGCGACCGACGCAACGGCTCGGAGCAAGATTGCCCTTGAGATCGCCCCGACACTGCACAGAATCCAGTAAACCTCAGGGGGACCCTCGCCAAGATGACCAAGACCATCACCCTTCTCGTCGCGCGCCTCATCTTCGCCGGGCTCTTCGCCATGGCGGCGACATTCAAATTCACCGGGATGGCCGCTACGACTGGCTACATCGCCGCGGCCGGATTTCCGGCGGCGCTGCTCCTCGCCTGGCTCGCCGCAATCTTCGAGAGCGCGCTGGCCCTCGCCTTCCTCACCGGCGCCTTCTTCTCGGAGACGGCCGTCCTCGCCGCCGCCTATGTCCTCTTCCTCGCCTTCGCCTTCCACGGCCCGTCGCATTGGAGCGGCAACCGCGACGAGTTCGGCTTCTTCATCGACCATTTCACCTTCATCGCCGGCCTCCTCTTCGCCGCAATCCACGGCCCCGGCGCGCGCTGGGCTCTGCGCGCCGGCGTGCTGGCGCCAAGGTGATACGTGTCCTCGTAGCAAGATCACCGGCTGCTCGGAGAGCAGCCGGCGCGATTGCGAGCTTCAGGTGCGACGGGAGGCGCGGCGGCGCCACAACAACGCGGCGATGCCTGTCGCGAAGAGCGCGAGGCCGGAAGGCTCGGGAACACTCGTGTTCGAGCCGGGGCCCGCCAGCGGTGCTACATCATCGATGTTCACAAAATTCGGATCATTCTCGATGATCACCTTGTCGGGATGCGTGATGTCATGCCTGAAGGTACGTCGTTCTGACTGACGCAAGAACCGGGCCAGCCAGATCGAATGTCACATTTTCAAGGGATTGCCGATCATGTCTCGGTCACGAGAAAACCTGACTGTAAAATCCGCCGACGGGAGAATCGGTTGTGTATTCCGTGACGATGATGTGCCCGGATATCGAGGGCTTCTCCTCTCATGACCCCTTCCCCCCAAGGACGGCCATGAGCGAGCTCATCCGACATCGCGGATGAGTCATTCTTGCTCCCTGGAACGGTATCGGCGGCGCTCGGCGAAGAAGCGCTGAGCTTCCCCTCCGCCACTACTGCGCCGTCCAGCCGCCGTCGATGGCGTGGGTCGTGCCGGTGATGGTGGCGGCCGCATCCGAGCAGAGGAAGAGGGCGAGAGCGCCGATCTGCTCGGGTGTCGAGAATTGCAGCATCGGCTGCTTCTCTTTGAGGAGCTCCTCCTTCGCCTTGTCGACGGCGAGGCCCTCCGCCTTGGCGCGCGCCTCGATCTGCTTCTGGACGAGCGGGGTGAGGACCCAGCCGGGGCAGATGGCGTTGCAGGTGATGCCGTCATTGGCGTGGTCGAGCGCCACCACCTTGGTGAGGCCGACGATGCCGTGCTTGGCCGCGACATAGGCGGCCTTGCGCTCGCTGGCGACGAGGCCGTGCGCCGAGGCGATGTTGATGATGCGGCCCCAGCGCCGCCGCGCCATGCCGGGCACCGCCGCCTTTATCGCATGGAACGCCGCCGAGAGGTTGATGGCGATGATCTGATCCCATTTCTCCTCGGGAAACTCCTCGATCGGCGCCACGAACTGGATGCCGGCATTGTTGACGAGGATGTCAACGGCGCCGAGCCTGCGCTCGGCGGCCGCCACCATCTCGCGGATCTCGGCCGGCTTCGCCATGTCGGCCGGGGAGTAGGCGACCTCGACGCCGTGGCGCTCGGCAAGGCCGGCGCGGAGCTTCTCGATCTCGGCCTTGTCGCCGAATCCGTTCAGCATGAGCTTGCAGCCCTCCGCGGCGAGCGCGGTTGCGATGCCGAGCCCGATGCCGCTCGTCGAGCCGGTGACGATTGCCGCTTTTCCCTTCAGCATGCCCTTCCTCCTCGCATGATTCGCAAGACGCGCCGCCCCTCAGCGCTTGAACAGCGCCTCGGCGCCGCCGCGCTGCCGGCGCTTCGCCGCGATGGCCTCGCGGACGCGCAGAATCTCCGCCTCCATCTCGGCGATATAGGCTTCGAGCTCGGCGATCGAGAGCGGCGCCAGGTCGCGCGGCTTCGGCGCCATGCGGCGCGGCTCCAGCTCGTCCTCCTCCATCATGCCGTCCTCCCCTCCGGGTCCCCGCGACCCGTTGCCAGTCTCGCGCGTTCAGTCTAGAGGTGCAATCCGCGAGGCTTCCCTGCGACAGGATCAGGACCGATGACGACGCTGCCCGACACCATGACCGCCATCGAGATCCGGGCGCCCGGCGGCCCCGAGATGCTGGTTCCCGCGAGCCGCCCCGTCCCGCTGCCGGCGGCGGGCGAGATTCTGGTCGCGGTCGCCGCCGCGGGGGTCAACCGGCCCGACATCCACCAGCGCGAGGGCAATTACCCGCCGCCGCCCGGCGCCTCGGACATTCCCGGCCTCGAAATCGCCGGCCGGATCGTGAAGCTCGGCCTCGGCGTTCATCATCACCGCATCGGCGACGAGGTCTGCGCCCTCGTCTCGGGCGGCGGCTACGCGCAGTATTGCCTTGCCCCGGCGCCGCAGACCCTGCCGGTGCCGAAGGGCCTCGACATGATCGAAGCGGCGGCGCTGCCCGAGACTTTCTTCACGGTCTGGACCAACCTCTTCGAGCGCGGCGGCCTCAAAGCCGGCGAGACGGTCCTCATCCATGGCGGCTCGTCGGGGATCGGCACGACGGCGATCCAGCTCGCCAAGGCCTTCGGCGCGCGCGTCTTCACCACCGCCGGCAGCCTCGAGAAATGCCGCGCTTGCGAAGCTCTCGGCGCCGATGTCGCGATCGAGTACAAGCGCGAGGATTTCGCCGCAATCATCCGCGAGAAGACGGCGGGGCGCGGCGTCGATGTCATCCTCGACATGGTGGGCGGCGACTATATGCAGCGCAACATCAACAGCCTCGCCCTCGACGGCCGGCTCGTCAACATCGCCTATTCGAAGGGCGCCCGGGTCGAGGTCAACTTCATGCCGGTCATGCGCAACCGCCTCACCATCACCGGCTCGACCCTGCGGCCGCGCACGGTCGAGCAGAAGGGCGCCATCGCCGCGGCGCTGCGGCAAAAGGTGTGGCCGCTCATCGAGGCCGGAAAAGTGCGGCCGCAGATTTACCGCACCTTCCCGCTCGCCGAGGCCGCCGCGGCGCACCGCCTCCTCGAGACCTCGGAGCATGTCGGGAAGATCGTCCTGACCGCGTGAGCGGCGGAGAGAGGGAGGGCGCCTCGCCCTTCCCTCGCCGCGCCCCAGGCATTATATACGGTCGAGTATCCGAACAAGCCGGCCTTCCTTGCCGTGCGCTTCGCGGCGCCGAAGGGGGGCGGCAACCCAGAGGTCGAGAAGAATGGCAACTCCCCTGATGCCGAAAGCCACCGCCGTGTGGCTCGTCGAGAACACCTCGCTCACCTTCGAGCAGATCGCCGATTTCTGCGGGCTGCACGCGCTCGAAGTGCAGGCGATCGCCGATGGCGAGGTGGCGATGCAGATGCAGGGGCTCGACCCGGTGGCGAACGGCCAGACGACGGCCGAGGAGATCGAGCGGGCGCAGAAGGACCCGGAGGCGCGGCTGAAGCTGTCGCCGCAAGCGATCCCCGAGGTGCTGGTGAAGCATCGCGGCCCGCGCTACACGCCGATTGCGAAGCGCCAGGACAAGCCGGACGCCATCGCCTGGCTCATCAAGAACCACCCCGAGCTCACCGACGCGCAGATCACGAAGCTGGTCGGCACGACAAAGCCGACCATCGCCGCCGTGCGCGACCGCACGCATTGGAACGCCTCCAACATCAAGCCGCGCCACCCGGTCACCCTCGGCCTCTGCACGCTCGCCGAGCTCGACAAGGCGATCGCCCGCGCCAACCGCGCCAAGAAGACCGAAGAGGCGGAGCCGAGCACGGCCGACGGCGCCGCGGCGGGGTGAGAACGGCGCGGCGAGTCTGGGGCGCAGTCGGGACACCTCGCACCGAGCGACGATCGGCAACACGGGCGGCCGGGATCGTGCGCCGGCCGCGCGGCCGAGCGCATCGTTTGACGGGCCAGCTCGAGTTTGGTAGATATCTGCCAAAATATGGTGGAATGGTAGAAGGTGAGCTTGAACATCAAGAATGACGAGGCGCATCGACTGGCTCAGGAATTGGCCGAGCTGACAAATGAAACCATGAGCGCGGCGGTCACCAGAGCTATTCGCGAACGCCTCGAACGGGTGCGCCGATTACAGCGGCGAGATCGTCTCGCCGAACGGCTGCTTGCCATTGGCAAAGACTGTGCCCCACGTCTCAAGGAACCCTTCCGTTCCGCCGAGCATGGAGATCTCCTCTATGACGAGGACGGATTGCCGCGATGATCGTCGACAGTTCGGCGATAATTGCTATTCTTCGCGCCGAACCGGAAGCCAGCGGTTGCGCCCACGCCATCGCCACTGCCGAACAATGCCGCATCTCGGCGGCAAATTATCTTGAAGCGGCCGTCGTCATCGACGGAAGCGATGACCCCATCGCAAGTCGACGCTTAGATCAACTGATCGCCGAAGCGCAGATCGCGATCGAGCCGGTGACAGAAGTCCAAGCCCGAGTCGCCCGCGAGGCTTATCGCGATTTCGGTAGAGGCCGCGGCCATCCTGCCGGCCTGAATTTCGGCGATTGCTTCGCATACGCGCTCGCCAAAACTACGGGCGAGCCCCTGCTCTTCAAGGGCAAAGATTTCGCTCATACCGATATCAAATCCGCCCTTTCCTGAGTATAGGCGGCCTCATACCTATATCTTGGCCGGAGCCAGACCCGCGCCTTTGAGCGCCGCCGTGATCTCGTCCAAGATCGCGGGATCGTCGATGGTGGCGGGCATGGTCCAGTCCTGGCCGTCGGCGATTCGGCGCATGGTGCCGCGCAGGATCTTGCCCGAGCGCGTCTTCGGCAGGCGCTGCACGACGAGCGCCGTCTTGAAGCTGGCGACCGGCCCGATCCGCTCGCGCACGAGGCGCACGGCCTCGGCCGCGACCGTCTCGGGCGGCCGGGCGACCCCCGCCTTCAGCACGAGGAGGCCGATCGGCACCTGCCCCTTCAGGGAATCGGCGATGCCGAGGACGGCGCATTCGGCGACGTCGGGGTGGGCCGCCAGCACCTCCTCGATGCCGCCGGTCGAGAGGCGGTGGCCGGCGACATTGATGATGTCGTCGGTGCGCGTCATCACATGGATGTAGCCGTCCTCGTCGATGAGGCCGGCATCGGCGGTGGCGTAGAAGCCCGGGAACTCGGCGAGGTATGACTGGCGGAAGCGGTCGTCGGCCTGCCAGAGCGTCGGCAACGCGCCGGGCGGCAGCGGCAGCTTGACGGCGAGGGCGCCGACCTCGCCCGGCTTCATCGGCCGGCCTTCGGGATCCAGCACCTGCACATCCCAGCCGGGCACCGCCCGCGTCGCCGAGCCGTGCTTCACGGGCAGCTTTTCGAGGCCGAGGCAATTGGCGGCGATGGGCCAGCCCGTCTCGGTCTGCCACCAATGGTCGATGACCGGCACGCCGAGCTGCTCTTCGGCCCAGGCGACGGTCGGCGGATCGGCGCGCTCGCCGGCGAGGAAGAGCGCGCGGAAGCGCGAAAGGTCGTGCTTGCGGATGAGCTTTCCCTCCGGGTCCTCGCGCTTGATCGCGCGGAAGGCGGTGGGAGCGGTGAAAAAGACGCGGACGCCGTGCTCGGCGATGACGCGCCAGAAGGCGCCGGCATCGGGCGTGCCGACGGGCTTTCCCTCGTAGAGCACTGTCGTCGCGCCGTGGAGGAGCGGCGCATAGACGATGTAGGAATGGCCGACGACCCAGCCGACATCGGAGGCGGTCCAGAAGACCTCGCCCGGCTCGACGCCGTAGATGTATTTGAGCGACCAGGCAAGCGCCACGGCGTGGCCGCCATTGTCGCGGACGACGCCCTTCGGAATGCCGGTCGTGCCCGACGTGTAGAGGATATAGAGCGGGTCCGTCGCCGCGACGGGGACGCAGTCGGCGGGGCGCGCCGCCGCGACGGCCTCGCGCCAGTCGCGGTCGCGGCCGGGGATGAGCTCCGCCCGGGCTTCCTCGCGCTGCAGGATGAGGCACGCCGCGGGCTTCGCCTTGGCGAGGCCGATCGCGGCGTCGAGCAAGGGCTTGTAAGGGATGACGCGCTGCCCCTCGATGCCGCAGGAGGCGGAGAGGATCGCCTTCGGCTTGGCGTCGTCGATGCGGGTCGCGAGCTCGGGCGCGGCAAAGCCGCCGAAGACGACGGAATGGATGGCGCCGAGGCGCGCGCAGGCGAGCATCGCCATCGCCGCCTCCGGCACCATCGGCATGTAGATGAGGACGCGGTCGCCCTTGCCGACGCCGAGCCCGGCGACGGCGCCCGCGAGCCGTGCCACCTCGTCGCGAAGCTGGCGGTAGGTCCAGAGCGCGATGCGGCCGGTGACCGGGCTGTCATAGATGAGCGCGGTCTGCTCGGCTCTACCGCCCGCGACATGGCGGTCGAGCGCGTTCCAGCAGGTGTTGAGGCGGCCGCCCGCAAACCAGCGGTAGAAGGGCGGGCGGCTGTCGTCGAGGACGCGGTCCCAGGGCCGCTCCCATTGGATCGCCTCGGCGGCATCGGCCCAGAAGCCCTCGGGATCCTCCTTGGCGCGGCGCCAGGACTCCTCGTAGCGTCCCATCACTTCTCCTCCCTCGCATTTCTTGCTCAGCGATGCTAACGCCGTGAAGGAGGCCCGCTCAATGAGCGATCGCGCGGGCTCAGAGCAAGGCTCTGAACTCGTCGACGGTAAGCCGAGCTTGCCGAATGTTTTGCAGCGTACCTGGCTTGAGGTCTCTCGCGCCATGAGAGGGAACCGCCAACACACGGCCCGGATCATCACGATGCGCCAGAATATGATGGCTGCCGACAATTCGCTCGACAGTGAAGCCGGCGCGACGCAAGGCCGCGATCACCTGCCGCCCGTTCACGGGCAGGAAGATGTCGGCTCATGCAGCGACTGTGACTTTCCGCACCATCGGGGAGCTGTCGGTCGGTATCGGAAGCCCGTGATCGATCCGATATTCGAGGATTGCGCGGATGGCTTCTTCGGCATGGCGGACGGCTTCCGTCTCGCTATCCCCTTCGGTGACCACCTCTGGAAGAGCCGGACACCGTGAACCCGCCGTCCGGCTGCGGCTCGAGAACGATGGTGAAATCGAATGTCTTCGCCACTGTGAGACGCTCCGCTTCGCCGACGCGCTGAATGCTACCACGGCGGCCAACAACCGCGTAATCTGATCCTGGACTTACAGCTATCTCCGATCGCTTGCCGCGAGATCAAGAGTGAGCGCAGCCGACAATCCGTTCGAGACCGGTCTCGACAAGAACGCGGCGAATTACGTGCCGCTGTCGCCGCTGGGCTTCCTCGAGCGCAGCGCCGCGGTGTTCCCCGACCGCACGGCCGTCCTATACGGGGCGCGGCGCCATTCCTGGCGCGAGGCCTATGCGCGCTGCCGCCGCCTCGCGAGCGCGCTCGCGCAGCACGGCATCGGCAAGGGCGACACGGTGGCGCTCATGGCGCCCAACCTGCCGGAAGCCTTCGAGGCGCATTTCGGCGTTCCCATGTCGGGCGCCGTGCTGAACGCGCTCAACATCCGCCTCGATGCCGACACCATCGCCTTCATCCTCCAGCATGGCGAAGCCAAGGTCCTCCTCACCGACCGCGAATTCGCGCCCGTCATCGGCAAGGCGCTGGCGCAGCTTCCGAAAAAGCCGCTCGTCATCGATGTCGATGATCCGCAGGCGCCCGCGGGCGAGCGGCTCGGCGCCATGGATTACGAGAGCTTTCTCGCTTCGGGCGACCCCGATTTCGCCTGGCATCGCCCTGCCGATGAATGGGACGCCATCGCGCTCAACTACACTTCGGGCACGACCGGCAACCCCAAGGGCGTCGTCTATCACCACCGCGGCGCCTATCTCAACGCGCTCGGCAACATCCTCGCCTGGGACATGCGGCGGCATCCCGTCTATCTCTGGACGCTGCCGATGTTCCATTGCAACGGCTGGTGCTTCCCCTGGACGGTGACGGCGCTCGCCGGGACGCATGTATGCCTGCGCCGCGTCGAGGCCGGCGCCATCTTCGCCGCCATCGCCAAGGCGGACGTGACGCATCTCTGCGGCGCCCCCATCGTCATGAATTTGCTGCTGAACGCGCCTGCCGAGTCGAAGCGCGCGCTGCCCCGCACCATCGAGATGATGACGGCGGGGGCGGCGCCGCCCGCCGCCGTCATCGAGGGCATGGAGGCGATGGGCTTCCACATCACCCATGTCTATGGCCTCACCGAGGTCTACGGGCCCGTGACCTATTGCGCCTGGCACGAGGAATGGAACGGCAGGCCGTCGCAGGAGCGCGCCGCGCTGAAGGCGCGGCAGGGCGTGGCCTATCCCGTGCTGGAAGGGCTGATGGTGGCGGATGCCGAGACGCTGGCCCCGGTGCCGCGCGACGGCAAGACGATGGGCGAGGTCTTCATGCGCGGCAACGTCGTCATGAAGGGCTATCTGAAGAACCCGCAGGCGACCGAGGAGGCCTTCGCCGGCGGCTGGTTCCATACGGGCGATCTCGGCGTCGCCCATCCCGACGGCTATATCGAGCTCAAGGACCGCTCGAAGGACATCATCATCTCGGGCGGCGAGAACATCTCGACCATCGAAGTCGAAGGCGTCCTCTACCGCCACCCCGCGGTGCTCGAAGCCGCCGTCGTGGCGCGGCCCGACGCGAATTGGGGCGAGACGCCCTGCGCCTTCGTCGCGCTGAAGCCGGGCGTGAGCGCCAGCGCCGACGAGATCATCGCCTTCTGCCGCGAGCGCCTCGCCCGCTTCAAGGTGCCGCGCACCATCGTCTTCCGCGCGCTGCCGAAGACCTCGACCGGAAAGATCCAGAAATTCGTGCTGCGCGAGGAGGCGCGAAAGCTCGGCTGAGCTTCTGTCTAGTGCTGGCGTTCGATCTGGAAGATTTCGTCCTTGATGCGGAGCTTCTGACGCTTGAGGTCGCTGATCGTTTCGCGATTCGGCAACGGCCGGCTGGTTTCCTTGTCGATTTCGATTTCAAGATGGGCGTGCCGGGCGCGGAGCGTTTCGAGACGATCCTGCAGCGACATTGGCGTCTCCAGTCATCCGTGGACAGGAACGCTGCATCCTACGCCTGAATCGGGGGATTGACAAACGCGACTCGGGCGCCGGTGCGCCTTTCCCTCTGCCGCCTGCAGGAGAGGAGAATGGCGAGGATAAGTTATTGTTTTACACTGCTTTGATCCCGCGGCGATCCCCTCACCCTGCCCTCTCCCCGGAGGGGAGAGGGTCAAGGTCGTCGGAAGGGCAGAGGCAAAGTGCGCGCCCCCGACTAACCCGGCCAGGGCAGCGAATAGGTCTTCACATTGGTGAAGCTCTTCATCGCCTCGAGCACGCCCTCCTTGTAGCCGAGCCCGGAATCCTTGATGCCGCCGAAGGGCGACATCTCGATGCGGTAGCCGGGGACTTCCCAGATATTGACGGTTCCGACCTGCAGCTCGCTGATGAAGCGGGTGATGTAGTCGAGGCGGTTGGTGCAGACCCCCGAGGAGAGGCCGTAAGCCGTCGAGTTCGAGACCCGGATCGCGTCGTCGATGTCCTTGACGCGGATGATGGGAATCGCGGGACCGAAAGTCTCCTCGCGCACGAGCTCGCAGTCGAACGGCACTTCGTCGACGACCGTCGGCGGGAAGAGCGCGCCCTTGCGGTCGTTGCCGTGAAGAAGCCGCGCCCCCTTCTC
>JAJPHB010000074.1 GCA_021325525.1 Alphaproteobacteria bacterium | reverse complement strand
TGGATGACGACGCTCGCCGACCCGCCGCGTCGCGGGTCCATTCGCGACGATGTCAGCCGGCTTGTGCAGCTGCATCGCGGGCGGCTCTGCGCCGCCGCCCAATCTCTCGACGAGGCCGTATGATCCCGTTCTTTCGTGCTCTCATCCTGCTCGCCCTTCTTTATCCGCTCGCGGTCGCGACGACGCCGGTCGAGGCGCAGCTCGTAACCTTCTCGAGCTCGGAGCTGACGATCGAGACGGCGGGCGGCAAGCGGCATTTCACCGTCGAGGTCGCGCGAACGCCGGAGCAGATGGCGCAAGGGCTGATGTTCCGCCGCTCCCTGCCGCCGGATGCCGGCATGCTCTTCGAATATGCGAGGCCGCAGATCGCCTCCTTCTGGATGAAGAACACGCTGATCCCGCTCGATATGCTGTTCATCGCGGCCGACGGGCGCATCACCGGCATTCACGCCCGCGCCGTCCCGATGTCGTTGGAGCCCATCACCTCCGATACGCCCGTGCTGGCCGTCCTCGAGCTGAATGGCGGCACCGCCGAGCGGCTCGGCATCAAGCCCGGCGACCGCGTCGACCACCCGCTTTTCGCCCGGAGCGGCTGAGCATGGCGGGCCGCGGCGATGATCCCGCCGGCATCGTCGCCGCTCTCGCGGCCCAGGCGCGCCGCGCCGAGACTCCCTGCGGCGACGGGTGGATGCTCTGGCACGAATGGGGGAAGGGGGCGCCGCTCGTCCTCCTCCATGGCGGCTACGGTTCGTGGACGCATTGGCTGCGCAACATCCCGGCGCTCGCCGCGCGGCGCCGCGTCATCGCCGCCGATCTGCCCGGCTGCGGCGATTCGGCGTCGGCGCCCGAACCCTATACGGCGGAGAGCCTCGCCGCCATTGTCGGCGACGGCATCCGCCGCGTGCTGCCGGACGGCGAGGCCTTCGACCTCGTCGGCTTCTCCTTCGGCGGGCTGCTGGGCGGGCATGTCGCGGCGGGCTTCGGCGCGCGCTGCCGGACGCTGGTGTTGGTCGGCGCCGGCGGCCTCGGTCTGCCGCGCAGCGCCGTCGCCCCGCTGCGCAGCTGGCGCGGCGTCGCGGGCCACGAGGCGCGGGCTGAAATTCATCGCGGCAATCTCGCGATGCTGATGCTCGCCGATCCCGCCCGCATCGACGCGCTCGCCGTGCATCTCCAGGCGCTCAACGCCGAGCGCGGGCGGACCAAGAGCCCGCTCATCGCCGCGACCGACACGCTCGCCCGCGTGCTGCCGCGCGTCGCCGCCCGCCTCGCCGGCATCTGGGGCGAGCGCGACGCCACCGCGATGGCCGACCTCGCCGCGCGCGCCCGCCTGCTGCGCGCGGTCCAGCCCGGCGCGCCCTTCCTCGTCATCGCCGGCGCCGGCCATTGGGTGCAGTACGAGGCGGCGGACGCCTTCGATGCTGCCTTGCTGCAGCTCCTCGGCTGATCCCTAGCGGATGCGCGCCAAGGTGAGGCCGTCGCCGATCGGCAGCATGCTGAGATCGATCCGCGCGTCGTCCCGGAGCTTGCGGTTGAGCGCCTTCAGCGCGGCGGTTTCGGGATCGTTCTTCGCCGGATCGGCGACGGCGCCGCTCCACAGCACATTGTCGATGGCGATAAGCCCGCCGCGCCGCACGAGCTGCAGCGCCGCCTCGTAATAATGGTCGTAATTCTCCTTATCGGCGTCGATGAAGGCGAAATCGAAGCGGCCGGCCTCGCCGGCGGCGAGGAGCGCCTCCAGCGTCTCCCGCGCCGGCGCGAGGCGCAGCTCGATCCGCTCGGCGACGCCCGCCTCCGCCCAATAGCGCTGCGCCACGGCGGTGAACTCGGCGCTGACATCGCAGCACAGCACCCGGCCCTCGGGCGGCAGGGCGAGAGCGACGGCGAGGGCGGAATAGCCGGTGAAGGTGCCGATCTCGAGGCAGCGCCGGGCGCCGATGAGGCGGACGAGGAGGGCCATGAACTGCCCCTGCTCGGGCCCGATCTGCATCATCCCCATCGGCAGTCGGGCCGTTTCTTCGCGCAGCCGCCGCATCGGCTCGGCTTCGCGCAGCGAGACCTCGTGGAGGTAGCGCGCCAATTCGGGCGTCATTTGCAGCATGCGTGCGGACATCGCGGCTCCTCGGATCGGGGTGGAGCGGCATTCTGGCGAAGCCTTGGCCGCCCGGGAAGGGCTTGCCGGGGCCCGGGCGCGGGCCTTGTCCCTGCGGGCGTCATCGTGTATCTCAACCGCCATCGGCCGGGGCGTAGCTCAGCCTGGTAGAGCGCGAGTTTTGGGAGCTCGAAGCCGGAGGTTCGAATCCTCTCGCCCCGACCATGCCCGGCAACGATGTAAGGGAACCTATCGGTCGATGGCGCGCGCACGCATCCTTCGCCCGGCGAAGACGGCGATGCAGTCGGGACGGGCGCTCACCCGCCAATGGGTGCTCGAATACGAGCAGGCGAGCAAGCGCGAGCCCGACCCCCTCATGGGCTGGATCAGCGCCGCCGACACCTTCAACCAGGTGCGGCTGCGCTTCGACACGCTGGAGGAAGCGGTCGCCTTCGCCAAGAAGAAGGGGCTCGACTATGTCGTGATCGAGCCGCATCAGCAAGCCTTCAAGCCGAAGAGCTATGCCGATAATTTCCGCTATGACCGGGTCCGTTGAATCCGGTGGTCGCGACGGGCGCCCTTAGCTCAGCTGGATAGAGCAACCGCCTTCTAAGCGGTAGGTCGTGGGTTCGAGTCCCGCAGGGCGCGCCAGAATTCAAAGTGTCCGGCCCGGAGACGTCACCGGTGTACCGGACTCGGCGTCAGGTCCTTCGAAATATTGGTGAGCCCGGCGGGAATCGAACCCGCGACACCTTGATTAAAAGTCAAGTGCTCTACCGACTGAGCTACGGGCTCTCGCGTCGGCGTGCGCGCGACAATAGGAGGGGAGGACCACCCGGTCAAGGCAGGGTTCGGCTTCCCGGATGGCCGCTCGCCCGCAGCATTACCGGCGATCTTTCGAGAATACGCCGCGAGCGCACGACTAAAATCGAAAGACAAAATCAGTCCAATCGGTAACAGTCTTCCTCCAGCTTCATAAGCATTCCTCTAACATCCATATAGTTGCAAGACTTACACGTCGTTTACAAGATTTTACAGCAGAATTATCAACCATACATACCAGGTTTACAGCAACGAATTATGTTGATGACCGTCGTGAGAGGCGAAAGGCCTGCGACGGTCGAAAATTCACGGCAGGAGGGCCAGGAAATGCAAGGATTCGGACTTCTCCTCGAGAAAGAAATTCCTCGCCTCCGCCGGTATGCGCGGGCCTTGACGCGCGATGCCACGCGCGCCGACGACCTTGTCCAGAGCTGTCTCGTGCGAGCACTCGCCAAATCGCATCTCTGGCAGCCCGGCACCGACCTGCGGGCCTGGCTCTTCACCATACTCCACAACCAGCATGTCAACGACGTCCGCCGCTCGGTGCGCGAGGGCGTCAACATTCCGGTCGAGGACGTGGCCCCCGTCCTCACCGTGCAGTCGACGCAAGGCTCGTCGCTGCAGCTTCGCGATCTCGACCGCGCGCTCGAACGCCTTCCCGAGGAGCAGCGCCAGGTCCTTCTCCTCGTCGGCCTCGAAGGGATGCGCTATGAGGAAGTGGCGGTCGTGCTCGACGTCCCGGTCGGCACGGTGCGCTCGCGCCTGTCGCGCGGCCGCGACACGCTGCGGCGGCTGATGGACATCAAGATCGACGCGCCCGCGCCGCCGCCGGGGCCGCGTCAGCCGCGCCGCGCCCGCGCCGAGCGCTTCTCGGCGGGCCGGCGAGCGGCGGCGTAAGCCTCAGCTCTAGCCGCGCCGCACCGCGCCGGCCGGCGGATGGGCAGAGGCGGCCCCCTCGTTCCGATTGCCGATCAGCTTCAGGGCCGCGAGGATCATCGCATTGAAAAGGCCGGCGATCGGCGCCCCGGGACCATCGAGGGCGGCGATGGTTTTCAGCCAGTTCGGCGCCGCGGAAGCGGGCGCGGTCGCCTCGCCGGCAACGGGCGGCGCCCCCTCGGCGCTCTCCTGCTCGATGCGCTGGGCGAAGCTGCGATAGAGTTCCGCGACGGTGCGCGGCTGGCCGGATTTGGCATCGTAGAAGACGGCGCGGTTGGCCGCCGCCGCCTCGGGCAGAATGTCGGCGGCGGCGACGGCACCGTTCGTCTGGATCGCCTTCAAGAGCTGGGTGGCGCCGCCCGCGCCGAGAAAATGCGCGAGGTAGAGATCGGTCCCTGAGGCCGGGCGGCCGAGCGCGCGCTCCACCTCCTCCTTGTTCGACCGCGCGAGCTCGGCGGCGAAGGCCGCCGAGAGCTGCGGGTCCTTGCGCAAATCGAGGATGCGGGCGCGGACCTGGGGATCGGCGACGACCGACCGGCCGCTCGCATCCTCTCTCACCTGCGCCGCCAGATCGCCGATGCCGTATTGCGCGCCGTGCAGGCGCACCATGTCGAGCCAGGTGGAGTCGATGAATTGGTAGAGCCCGGTGGCGCTGCTCGTCTTCGCCTTGGCGTCGGCCTGGAAGCCGCTCTCCTGCGAGGCCTGCGCCATGAGATAGGCGAAATCGATGTGGGTGGCGCGGCTCGCCTGCCGAATTCCCTGCAGCACGGCGGGATCGATCGCGCCGAGGGCGCGCCGGTCGCCCTTGGGCAGCGAGAAGGCGGAAGGCAAGGTCATAGGCGCGTCTTAGCTCCGGCCGGAGAGCGCCCAGCTTAGGCGGCCAATCCTTAACCGAGGGTGGATGGTCCCGCGCGCCGGCCGGCTTTCCGGCGGCCACGAAATAATATTTTAAACCCGGAAGAGCGTTTCAGGGCACGTTAACCATAGCCGCCGACCCTCCCCGTCAAGCCTCGCCTGCCTGGCCGCGGCCGGGGCGCCTGAACCGACAGGGGAGCGACATGGACCGATTCGGCAGCCATTCTCAGCCGCGCGACACCGAGCTGCAGCGCTCGCTGCGCGCCTGCGCCAGCTCGTTCGTCGTCATCGCGGTGTTCAGCCTCTGCATCAACCTGCTGACGCTGGTGTCGCCGCTCTACATGATGCAGCTCTTCGACCGCGTCCTCTCCAGCCGCAGCAACGACACCTTGATCATGCTGACGGTGATCGCGGCCGGCGCGCTCGCGGTGCTGAGCCTCATCGACGGCATCCGCTCGCAGATCCTGGCGCGGATCGGCACCTGGCTCGACGACCGCATGGGGCCGATGGTCCTGGGCGGGGCGCTGCAATCGGCGCTGCGCACCGATGGCGGCCGCGCCGCGCAGGGGCTGCGCGACCTCGGGACGCTGCGCGGCTTCCTCACGGGTCCGGCGATCACGCCGCTCCTCGATGCGCCCTGGGCGCCGCTCTTTCTCGTCTCGCTTTTCGCGCTGCACTGGGTGCTGGGCTTCGTCGGCCTCGGCGGCGCCCTCGTTCTCGTCGCTCTCGCCATCTTGAACGAGGTCATGACCAAGGGGCCGCTCCGCCGCGCCAATTTGGCGGCGACGCGCACGCATCAGCGGACCGAGGCGGCGCTGCGCAACGCCGAGGTCATCCGCTCCATGGGCATGCTCGACGGCGTCATCCGCCTGTGGCGGCGCGACGGCGACGCGGCGAGCGAGGCGCAGATCCAGGCCGGCAACCGCGGCGCCGCGATCCTCGCCATGTCGAAATTCCTGCGCCTCCTGGTGCAGACCATGATCATGGGCGTCGGCGCCTGGCTCGTCATCGCGCATGATGTGAGTCCCGGCGCCATGTTCGCCAGCTCCTTCCTCCTCGGCCGCGCCATGGCGCCGGTCGAGAACGCGATCGGCACCTGGAAGTCGCTCGTCGCGGCCCGCATCGCCTATCGCCGGCTGACGGAGCTGCTCGCCCTGGCGCCGACGACGGAGAAGGGCATGCCGCTGCCGCGCCCCGAAGGCGAGCTTTCGGTCGAGCGCGTCAGCTTCGTGCCGCCCGGGGCCGAGGCGCCGACGCTGCGCGGGGTCTCCTTCACTCTCGCCCCCGGCGAGGTGCTCGGCATCATCGGCCCGTCGGCGGCGGGGAAATCGACGCTGGCGCGCCTCATCGCCGGGAGCTGGACCGCGACGGCCGGCCATGTGCGGCTCGACGGCGCGGAGATTGGCGTCTGGCTAGATGCCGACGGCGCGCGGCACCTCGGCTACCTGCCGCAGGATATCGAGCTCTTCGCCGGCACGGTGCGCGAGAACATCGGCCGCCTCGGCGAGGCGGACCCCGCCGCCATCATCGAGGCGGCGCAGCTCGCCGGGCTGCACGAGACGATCATGCGCCTGCCGCGCGGCTATGACAGCGAGATCGGCGAGGCGGGGCTGCGCCTCTCGGGCGGCCAGCGCCAGCGCATCGGCCTCGCCCGCGCCCTCTACGGGCGTCCGCGCCTCGTCGTCCTCGACGAGCCGAATTCGAGCCTCGATTTCGACGGCGAGGAGGCGCTGCTGCAGGCGATCGCGCAGCTCAAGGAGCGCGGCACCACCGTCATCGTCATCGCCCATCGGCCGAGCATTCTCGGCCTCGCCGACAAGCTCCTCGTCCTGCGCAACGGCGTCGTCGACATGTTCGGCGAGCGCGGCGAGGTGATCGCCAAGCTGAACGGCGCCAGCGGCACCGTGCGCCAGATTCGCACGCCGAACCTCGTCCCGCAGAAGCAATCGGCCTGACCCGGGAGCGCCCATACATGAACGCGATCACCATCTATTCGCCCCGCCCCGTCACGGCATCGCCGCTGCCGCGCATCCGCGGCCTCGTCGTCGCCGGCGCGGTCCTCGCCGCCATCTTCGTCTTCGGCGCCGGCATCTGGTCGGTCTATGCCCCGCTGGAAAACGCGGCGCATGCGACGGGGGTGGTCACCGTCGAATCGAGCCGCAAGACGGTGCAGCACCTCGAAGGCGGCATCATCGGCGCCATCCTCGTCCATGACGGCGAGCGCGTCAGCGCGGGCCAGCCGCTGATCCGCCTCGATGACACCAAGGCGAAGACGAACCTCGTCGCCTTGCAGGGCGAGCTCTGGGACGCGCTGGCGCGCGAAGCCCGCCTCATCGCCGAGCGCGACGGCGCCGACACGCCGCACTATCCCGACGCCTTGACGCGCCGCGCCGACGAGCCGGCGATCGCGCAGGTGCTCGCCGGCCAGAACAAGATCTTCCAGACGCGCCGGTCGCTCCATCAATCGAAGACCGAGCTCATCAAGCAGCGCATCGCCGAGACCGAGGAGGAGATCGCCGGGCTGCACGCGCAGGAGACGGCGGCGCAGCGGCGCATCGCGCTCATCAACCAGGAGATCGCCGGCGTCAAGGAGCTCGTCGGCAAGGGCCTCGCGCCGAAGCCGCGGCTGCTTTCCCTGCAGCGCGATCTCGCCGATATCGAAGGTAAGCGCGGCGACACCCTGGCGCAGATCGCGCGGGCGCAGCAGACCATCGCGGAATCGAAGGTCAGTATCCTCAACCAGGAGAACGACACGCAGAACGAGGTCGCCGAGCAGCTCCGCGACACGCAGAACAAGATCCACGAGCTGCGCGAGAAGATTCAGGAAGCCTCCGACGTCCTCGCCCGCATCGAGGTGCGCGCGCCCGAGGACGGCATCGTCACCGATCTGCGCGTCCACACGCCGGGCGGCGTCGTCAATGCCGGCGAGGCGCTGCTCGACCTCGTGCCGCCGAAGGACCGCCTCATCGTCGACGCGCAGGTTCGTCCGGAGGACATCGACGTCGTGCGGCCCGGCCTGCCGGCCCTCGTCCGCCTGACGCCCTACAAGCAGCGCCGCACGCCGCCGCTCGAGGGGAAGGTAACCTATGTTTCGGCCGACCGCCTCGTCGACAAGCACACGAACCAGCCCTATTACGCCGCCAAGATCGCGGTCGATGAAGAGAAGCTGAAAGAGCTCGTCGGCGTCGAGATGATCCCCGGCATGCCGGCCGAGGTGATGATCAAGACCGGCGAGACGACGGTCGCTATGTATGCCCTCCAGCCGATCCTCGACAGCTTCCACCGCGCCTTCCACGAGAAGTGAGGGGAGGCGGGATCATCATTGTGCGTCCTTCGAGACGCGCCTTTCAGGCGCTCCTCAGGATGAGGTTCATCGGGGCTGCCATGCACCATGTTCCTCATCCTGAGGAGCCGCCGCAGGCGGCGTCGCGAAGGACGCACCGTGCTGTTGCATGAGAGGATCGGCGGCAAAAGGGATCGTGCGCCTGCCCGCGAGCGCCCGCTCCTCGACGCGAATGCGCCAGGCGAGGGCGAGGAGGTTGAGCGGCGTGAAGAGGAGGGCGGTCCGCCACGCGCCCAAGGCGAGCGACAGAAGCGGGACCTCGAGCGCGACGACGAGATAGTTGGGGTGCCGCAGGTAGCGATAGGGGCCGCGGCGGACGAGCGGCGCCTGCGGCAGCGTGATGACCCGCGTCGTCCAATAAGGGCCGAGCGCGGCGATGGCCCAGAGCCTCAGCCCTTGCAGAGCGAGGAAGGCCGCAAGAGGCGGCCAGCGGATCGCCGTCTCCGGCGCCGCGCCGAGGAAGAGCGCCGCAAGCCAGCCGACATGCAGCGCGATGATGGCGGGGTAATGGGCGCGGCCGTGCTCCTCGGCTCCGCATCGGCGCAGGGCCCGGGTGTTGCGCGTGGCCCAGCCAAGCTCGCCCAGACGCTGCAGCGCGACGAAGCCGAGGAGCAGCGCCGCGGCGCTCATCGGTTGTCGAGCACCATGAAGCCGGCCGTGAAGCCCGGGCCGAGCGCGCTCATCAGCATGCGCCGGCGGACGCCGTTGCGCAGCATGCGCTCCAGCACGAAGAGCACGGTGACGGCCGACATGTTGCCGTAGTCGCGCAGCACGCGCCGCGCCTCGACGAGGCTGCCGGGCGCCAGCTCGAAGGCCTCTTCGAGCGCGCTCAGCACCTTGGCGCCGCCGGGATGGCAGACGAAGGCGCCGATCGCGTCGCGCGACAGGCCGTGGCGCGCGAGGAACGCATCTGCCGCCGCGCGCAGCCGGCTCCGGACGAGCGCCGGAATGTCGCGCGAGAACAGCGCCTTCAAGCCGTCTTCCTCGACCTCCCATCCCATGATGTCGAGCGATTGCGGCCAGGTGTGCTCGCCGGCAGGGCCGAGGCGCGGGCCGTCGCCGGCGCAGGCGAGGATGGCGCCGGCGGCGCCGTCGCCGAAGAGAGCGGTCGCGACGATGTTGCTCTTCGAGAGGTCGTCCTTGCGAAAGCACAGCATGCAGAGCTCGACGACGAGGAAGAGCACGCGGCTCGCCGGCGCGGCGCGGGCGAGAGCGGCGGCGCGGGCGAGGCCGAGGACGCCGCCGGCGCAGCCCAGACCGAAGATCGGCAGGCGCTGCACCTCAGGCCGGAGGCCGAGGCGGTTCACGAGATGCGCATCGAGGCTCGGCGTCGCGATGCCGGTCGTCGAGACGACGACGAGCGCGTCCACCGCTGCCGCCGCCAGCCCCGCTTGGCCGAGACACCGCCGCGCCGCCTCTTCGAGGAGGGCCAAGGCGTTCTCGACGTAGAGCCGATTGCGTTCCTTCCAGCCCGCCGGGCGGCGGTACCAGTCGAGCGGCACGCAGGAATAGCGGGTCTCGATGCCGGAATGGTCGAAGACGGGGAGCAGGCGCTCGAGCGCGGGCTCGGCGTCGAGGAAGAGCGCCGATGCCTGCCGGCGCACCTCGGACTGACGCAGCGCATGCGGCGGCACGGCGGTCGCAAGCGCGAGGAGGCGCGGCGCTGTCATCGGCTCACCGGGTTCATCCCGGTAATTAAACGCCGCCGTTTCATTCTCTGGCAAATCACCGTGTCGCGAGATGCTGAGGCGATGGCATGCGGCAATATTTTCTCCGCGGCATCGCCTCGGCGCTGAGATAGATTGACGGGGCCGACCAGTTTGGAAACCCGGAGTCTCCGCCTTGCCGTTGCCGTCTTCTGGACCGCTCCCGATCCGGCCCCGCCGGCGCTCGCATGTCGTCGAGCGGCTGCGCGCCTATTTCTTCGCCGGGCTGCTGGTGACGGGACCGGCGGGCCTCACCCTCTATCTCGCCTGGCTCTTCGTCGATTTCATCGACAGCCGGGTGGCGATGCTGCTGCCCAACGCCTGGAACCCCTCCACCTACCTGCCCGTCCATGTTCCGGGGCTCGGCCTCATCGTCGTCGTCCTCGGGCTCATCCTCGTCGGCTGGATGGCGGCCGGCTATGTCGGACGGCGCCTTCTCCGCATCGGCGACCGCATCCTTGCGCGCATGCCCGTCATCCGCGGGCTCTACGGCGCGATGAAGCAGATTTTCGAGACGGTGCTGTCGAAGCAGTCGAATACCTTCCGCGAGGTCGTGCTCGTCGAATGGCCGCGGCGCGGCGCCTGGGCCGTCGCCTTCATCACCGGCCGCACCGAAGGCGAGATCCGCGACCTCACCGAGGAGGACATGGTCAATGTCTATGTGCCGACGACGCCCAACCCGACCTCGGGCTATCTCCTCCACGTGCCGCGGCGCGACACCGTGCTGCTGTCGATGACAGTGGAGGAAGGGATCAAATTCGTGATTTCGGGCGGCATCGTCGCTCCGCCGAGCCGCCGCCCCGCCCGCCAGCCCGAGCCCGCGATCGAGCCGCCGGCGTGAAAGCACTCCCCCTCCCATGCACGCATCCCGCCCAGAGACTTGCGAACGCCCCTCATGACAGCAATCGATATCACCTCCTCTCCGAGTGGGCGGAGAGGGGAATGATTTCGGACTATGCAGTCGTCTAAACGGAGAGGGCTCTAAGAGCGGAGAGTGACGGGTCCTATCCCGAGCGCAAATAGCGCACGGCGGCGTCGCGCTGGAAGAGGTAGAGGAGAATCCGCAGCGCCGCGCCGCGCTCCGATTGCAGCTCGGGATCGCGCAAGAGGACGAGGCGGGCGTCGTCGCGCGCCGTCGCCAGCAGCTCCTGGTGGACGGCGAGGTCGGCGAGGCGCAGCTCCGGAATACCGCTCTGCCGCGTCCCCAGCACCTCGCCGCCGCCGCGCAGGCGCAGATCTTCCTCGGCGATGCGGAAGCCGTCCTCGCTCTCGCGCATGATGCGGAGCCGCGCCTTCGCCGTCTCGCCGAGCGGCGGCGCGTAGAGGAGGAGACAGCTCGACGGCCGGTCGCCGCGCCCGACGCGGCCGCGCAGCTGATGGAGCTGGGCAAGGCCGAAGCGCTCGGCATGCTCGATGACAATCACCGTCGCCGCCGGCACGTCGACCCCCACCTCGACGACCGTGGTCGCGACGAGAAGATCGACGCCGCCTTCGGCGAATGCCGCCATCACGCGGTCCTTCTCGGCGCCCTTCATGCGGCCGTGGACGAGGCCGACGCGCGCGCCGAAAATCGCGGCGAGCGCGGCGTGGCGCGATTCGGCGGCGGCGAGGTCGACGGCTTCCGACTCGGCGACGAGCGGGCAAATCCAATAGACCTTGGCGCCCTGCGAGAAGGCCCGGCGCAAGGCCGCCACCACCTCGTCGAGGCGCTCGAGCGGGATGGTGCGCGTCGCGATGGGGCGCCGCCCCGCCGGCTTCTCGCGCAGGAAAGAGGCGTCGAGGTCGCCATAGGCGGTCATCAGCAAGGTGCGCGGAATGGGCGTCGCCGTCATCACCAGCATATCGACGGCGCCGCCCTTGGCGGCCAAGGCGACGCGCTGCTCGACGCCGAAGCGGTGCTGCTCGTCGATGATGGCGAGGGCGAGGTCGCGGAAGGCGACCTCGTCCTGGAAGAGCGCATGGGTCCCGACGACGATCTGCGCCTCGCCCGAAGCGATGCGCTCCAGGATCGCCTGTCGGGCCCGGCCCTTCTCGCGCCCGGTGAGGAGGACGATGCCGATCCCGGCCGCCGCCGCCAGCGCCTCGATCGTCGCGAGGTGCTGGCGGCAGAGGATCTCGGTCGGCGCCATGAGCGCCGCCTGCGCGCCGCATTCGATGGCGGCCAGCATCGCCATCAGCGCGACGACCGTCTTGCCGCTGCCGACATCGCCCTGCAGGAGGCGCAGCATGCGGTGCGGCGCCGCCATATCGGCGAAGATTTCCGCCAGCGCCTGGTTCTGCGCCGGCGTGAGGCGGAAGGGGAGGGCCGCCTCGACGCTGCGCCGCAGGCTTCCGTCCCCGGCGAGGCGCCGCCCCGGCAGGCGCCGCGTATGCGCGCGGACCATGGCGATGGCGAGCTGGTTGGCGAGAAGCTCGTCATAGGCGAGGCGCCGGCGGAATGGCGTCGCGGGCGCGAGATCGGCCTCGCTCTCCGGCGCGTGCGCGCGACGGAGCGCCTCGCGCCAGCCCGTCCAGCCTTCCCGCCGCAGCAAGGCGGGGTCGGCCCATTCGGGCAGGCCGGGGGCGCGGTCGAGGGCGGCGGCAATCGCCTTCTGCACGATCCGCGGCGAGAGGCCGGCGGTGAGGCCATAGACCGGCTCGACCGTCAAGTGCTCGGCCTCTTCCGGCGCCAGGACGTGATCGGGATGGGCGATCTGCACCTCGTTGTTGAAGTGCTCGACGCGGCCGCTGACGACGCGCGTCGCGCCGACCGGCAGCAGGCGCTCCAGATAGTCGCCTTTGACGTGGAAGAAGACGAGATGCAGGAACCCGGTTTCGTCGTGGCAGCGCACGCGATAGGGACGGTTGCCGCGGCCCGGAAGGTGTTGATCGACGCGCAGGCGGATCGTCGCGATGCGGCCTGCCTCGGCCTCGTGCACCTTGGGGCGGTAGCGGCGGTCGACGAGCGCCGTCGGCAGGTGCCAGAGGAGGTCGACGACCGCGGGTCCCGTCAGCTTCTCGAACAGCTTGCCGAGGCGCGGGCCGATCCCGGGCAGCGCCGTCACCGGCGCGAAGAGCGGAAACAGGACCTCCGGGCGCAAGCGCTCCCCCATCGCGCGATCGTGCGGCCAGCATGCCAAAAAAACCCGGCGAGGCAATGGCGGGCGGACCGCGGCTTCGCCGTCGCCGATGCCGTCGGGTGCATTGGCCGATGACGAGGCGGACCGCCGGCGCTATATGAGGCGACCCGATCGGATCGACGACCCATGGCCGGCACCCTCGATGTTCGCCGCAAGCGCCTCCTCTTCCGGAGCTGGCACCGCGGCATGAAGGAAACCGACTTGCTCCTCGGCTCGTTTGCCGAAGAGCATCTCGGCGCCTTCAGCCAAGACCAGCTTGACCGTTACGAGGCGTTGCTCGAAAACGACGATGCGCGGCTATGGGGCTGGATCACCGGCCGCGCCACGCCCCCCCCCGAACAGGACCACGATGTGATGCGCCTGCTGCGCGACTTCCGCTATAGGGAAAGGCCCGCTTGACCGCTCCGGACGACGTCGCCGCGCTGACGGACGCGGCACTGCCGCGCTTGCGCGCGCCCGGGCGGATCACGATCTCGGGAGCCCCCGAAGGGCACGACGCCTTCCTCCTCGCCCGCCTCGCTGAAACGGGAGCCGCCCCGGCGATCCTCCATGTCTGCCGCGATGACGGGCACATGGCGCGCCTCGCCTCGGCGCTCGCCTTCTTCGCGCCTGACCTCGAAACCCTGACCCTGCCGGCCTGGGACTGCCTCCCCTACGACCGCGCCTCGCCCCATATCGAGATCGTCAGCCGGCGAATCGACGCCCTGACGCGGCTCGCCGATGCGACGGCGGGCGGGGCGCCCGCCCGGGGCCGGATCGTCCTCACCACCGTCAACGCCCTCCTCCAGCGCGTGCCGCCGCGCAAGCTCTTCCGCGGCCGGGTGCTGCGCCTGCGCAAAGGCGGCCGCATCCCGCTCGACCGGCTGCTGGCGTTTCTCGGGCATAACGGCTATCAGCGCACCGATACGGTGCGCGAGGCCGGCGAGTTCGCGGTGCGCGGCGGCATCGTCGATCTCTTTCCCTCGGGCGCGGCGGCGCCGCTCCGCCTCGATTTCTTCGGCGACACGCTCGATGCGCTGCGCAGCTTCGATCCGCTGACGCAGCGCTCGACCGGGGGCGCGGACGAGGTCGTCCTGAAGCCGGTCAGCGAGGTGCTGCTCGACGACGACGTCATCCGCCGTTTTCGCATGCGCTACCGCGAGCAATTCGGCACGGTCGCCGACGACGATCCGCTCTACGAGGCGGTGAGCGCGGGGCGGCGCTATATCGGCATGGAGCACTGGCTGCCGCTCTATTACGAAGAGCTGGAGACGCTCTTCGACTATCTGCCGGATGCCGCGGTGACCCTCGATTACCAGGCGCTGGAGGCGCGCGAGGTCCGCCTCGCCACCATCGCCGATTTCTATGCGGCGCGCCGCAACGTGCCGCCGGCGGCGCGCGGCGCGGCGCCGGTCTACCGCCCGGTGCGGCCCGAGCAGCTCTATCTCGACGACAGGGAATGGGACGCGGCGCTCGGCGCGCGCGCCGTCGCGCAGTTCACGCCCTTTGCCGGGCCCGAGGCCGCCGGCGCCGCGTTCGACGCCGGCGCGCGGCCGGCGCGCAACTTCGCCGAGGCGCGCGCCAATCCGCGCGTCAACGTCTTCGACGCCGTCCAGGAGTACATCGCGGCCGAGCACGCGGCGGGCAAGCGCGTCGCCATCGCCGCCTTCAGCGCCGGCGCCGCCGACCGCCTCAAGACCGTCCTCCGCGACCGCGGCGTCGCCGAGGCGCAGCGCGTCGAGGGCTGGGCCGCGCTGCGCGCGCTGCCGCCGCGCGCCGTCGGCCTCGTCGTCCTCGGCCTCGAACGCGGCTACGCCTTCGGCGACACCGTCATCATCAGCGAGCAGGACATCCTCGGCGACCGCCTGGCGCGGCCGCCGAAGCGGCGGCAGAGCTTCGACAAATTCATCGCTGAGGTCTCCAATCTCGAAGCCGGCGACCTCGTCGTCCATGCCGAGCACGGCATCGGCCGCTATGACGGGCTCGTCACGCTGGAAGTCAGCGGCGCGCCGCATGATTGCCTGCGCGTCCTCTATGCCGGCGACGACAAGCTCTTCGTGCCGGTCGAGAACATCGAGGTGCTGTCGCGCTTCGGCTCGGAGACCGCCGATGTTCAGCTCGATAGGCTGGGCGGCGTCGCCTGGCAGTCGCGCAAAGCCCGCGTCAAGAAGCGCATCCGCGAGATCGCGCAGGAGCTGATCGCCGTCGCCGCCGAGCGCCAGCTCAAAAAGGGCGAGGCGATGCCGGTGCCGGCCGGGCTCTACGAGGAATTCGCCGCCCGCTTTCCCTATCCCGAGACCGAGGATCAGCTCCGCGCCATCGACGAGACGCTCGCCGATCTCGCCTCGGGCAAGCCGATGGACCGCCTCGTTTGCGGCGATGTCGGCTTCGGCAAGACCGAGGTGGCGCTGCGCGCCGCCTTCATCGCCGCGATGTCGGGGACGCAAGTCGCGGTCGTCGTGCCGACGACGCTCCTGGCGCGCCAGCATTTCCGCACCTTCTCGCAGCGCTTTGCCGGGCTGCCGGTGCGCCTGGGACAGCTCTCGCGCCTCGTCTCGGCGAAGGAGGCGAGCGCGCTGAAGCGCGAGCTCGCCGAGGGCGGCGTCGACATCGTCGTCGGCACGCATGCGCTCCTCGGCAAGGGCGTGCAGTTCAAAGCTCTCGGCCTCCTCGTCATCGACGAGGAGCAGCATTTCGGCGTCAAGCAGAAGGAGAAGCTGAAGCAGCTCAAGAGCAACGTCCACGTCCTGACGCTGACGGCGACGCCGATTCCGCGCACGCTGCAGCTCGCCCTCTCGGGCGTCCGCGAGATGAGCATCATCGCGACGCCGCCCGTCGACCGCCTCGCCGTGCGCACCTTCGTCATGCCCTATGACGGCGTCGTCATCCGCGAGGCGATCATCCGCGAGCATCTCCGCGGCGGGCAGAGCTTCTACGTCGTGCCGCGCATCAGCGACATCGACGAGGTGAAGGAGCAGCTGACGCAGCTCGTCCCCGAGATCAAGGTCGCGGTCGCGCATGGCCGCATGGGCGCCGCCGAGCTCGAAGCGGTGATGAGCGCCTTCGACGACGGCAGCTACGACGTGCTGCTCTCGACCAACATCATCGAATCCGGGCTCGACATGCCCCGCGCCAACACCATGGTGGTCCATCGCGCCGATATGTTCGGCCTGGCGCAGCTCTACCAGCTCCGCGGCCGCATCGGCCGCGGCAAGGTGCGGGCCTATGCCTATCTGAGCCTTCCCGCCGGCAAGGCGCTCTCGGAGACGGCGCAGCGGCGCCTCGAAGTCATGCAGACGCTCGACACTCTGGGCGCCGGCTTCACCCTCGCCAGCCACGATCTCGACATTCGCGGCGCCGGCAACCTCCTCGGCGAGGAGCAGTCGGGCCATGTCCGCGAGGTCGGCATCGAGCTCTATCAGCACATGCTGGAAGAAGCGGTGGCGGCGGCGCGCAGCGGCGCCGCCGAGCTCGGCGAGGCGGCGGCCGAGGAATGGACACCGCAGATCGCGATCGGCACGCCGGTTCTCATCCCCGAAACCTATGTCGGCGATCTCGGCATCCGCCTCGGCCTCTACCGCCGCATCGCCAATCTCGTCGACCGGCGCGAGATCGACGCCTTCGCCGCCGAGCTCGTCGACCGCTTCGGGCCGCTGCCGCACGAGGTCGACAACCTCCTCGAGATCATCGCCATCAAGCGGCTCTGCCGCGACGCCGGCATCGAGAAGCTCGAGGCCGGGCCGAAAGGCGCCGTCATCGCCTTCCGCGACAACAAATTCGCCAATCCGGCGGGGCTCGTCGCGTTCATCCAGAAGCAAGTCGGCACGGCGAAGCTGCGCCCCGACCAGAAGCTCGTCATCATCCGCGGCTGGGAGGACACCAAGGACCGCCTCGCCGGCGTCAACCGCCTGCTCCAGCAGCTCGCCGCCATCGCGGGTGCGGGCGCCGCCGCCAACCCTCCGCCGTACTCCGCCGGCGACGCTTCGGCGCGTCCGCTCCCCAACGCCGCTCCGCGTGGTTCCTTCCCCGATTCTTCAGCGCAGCGCTCGCTTCCGAATTCGAGGACGCTGTTCGATAGGGCAGTGATCAAGCGTCGATAGAGGCGGGTCCGCCGCGCGCCGGCGCATTCAGGCGGCGGGATCGCGCCGATAGAGGGGCGGGAGCCGAGCCGGGTCCGTCATTCGGCCGGCAATGCCGAGCCGCGCCAAGGGCTCCGGAACCGTCTCGCCGAGGGCGCAAGCCGCCGCCAGCGCCGCCGCCGCGGGCGCCGCCATCACGCCGTTGCCGCCCTGCCCGGCATACCAGATGAAGCTCGGCTCCTCGGGGTCGGGGCCGATCACCGGCTCTTCGTCGGGCGCGAAGCTGCGGAGGCCGGCCCAGCGGCTGCGGATCTGCCGCACCCGCATCGTCGTCGCCCGCTCGATCCGGTCGGCGGCGAGCGCGACGCCGAGCTCGTCCGGCTGGCAGTCGCAGGGCTCGGATGGCGTCTTGTCGACGGGCGAGACCATGACGCGGCCGCTCTCCGGCTTGAAATACCAGGTCTCCGCGACATCGAACGTCATGGGCCAATCCTCGATCGCAGAGCCCTCCGGCGGGTCGAAGGTGATCGCCGTGCGCCGGTAAGGCGTGACGCCGCGGCGCCGCAGCCCCGCCAATTCGGCGACGCGATCGGCCCAGGCGCCGGCGGCGTTCACCAGGACCGGCGCCGCGAGGGAGACGGCGCCGCACGCGACCTGCCAGAGCCCGTCCTCGCGCCGGATCGAAGCGGCCTCGGCGCCGAAATGGACCGCCGCGCCGTTGCGCCGGGCGAGGCGAAGGTAGCCCTGAAGCAGGGCGTTGGTATCGATGTCGGCGCAGCCCGGCTCGTACAGCGCGAGCGCATAGGTCTCGGCGCGCAGGACCGGGCACAGCCTCAGGGCATCGGCGGCGGGCATCAGCTCGCAGCGGGCGCCGCGCCGGGCGAGGTCGGCGGCGCTGCGCCTCAGCGCCGCCGCCTCCTCGGCGGTGGCGAGAAAAAGCGCGCCGCGCCGCCTCAACAGGGGATGCTCGGAAAAGCCGTCCGGCGGGTTCTCGAAGAAGGGCCGGCTCGCCGTGGTGAGCACCCGCCAACCCGCCGGCCCGTAATTCTCGGCGATGACCGCGGCCGAGCGCCCGGTGCTGTGACAGCCCGGCTGCGCCTCGCGCTCGACCAGCGCGACGCGGCCGCGCCGCGACAGCTCGTAGCCGACGGAGGCGCCGGCGGCGCCGCCGCCGATGACGAGGACATCGAAGATCGCCGCCATCGCCGCCCTCAGCGCGCCGCGATCTCGGCGACCGTGCGCGGCAGCGCGGCGAGATCGGGAAGAACGCGCGTCGCCGCGGCCGGGTCGTGCCCGGTCTTGTCGCGGTCGATCCAGACGCGCCGGATGCCGCGCCGCCGCGCCGGCTCGATGTCGTGGAACCAGCTGCAGGCGGCGTGGATCCAATCGGCGTCGGCGACGCCCGTCTCCTGCGCGAAACGGGTGAAATGCCCGAGCGCCGGCTTGTAGCTTCCCGCCATTTCGGCGGTCACGACGAAATCGGGGCGGAGCGGGAAGCGTTCGAGAGTGCGCGCGAAGAGGTCGTCATCGCAATTGGTCAGCATGGCGAGCTTCCAGCCGGCCTCGCGCAGGGCCGCGAGCGCCGGGCCGACATCGGCGAAGAACGGCATCTCGCCCCATTTGCGGACCAGCACGTCGGACTCGCCGGCGGTGAGCGGCAGCCCGACCTGCCGCGCCGCACGCTCCAGTGCCGTAACAAGCACATCCTTGTAGAGCCGGTGCGGGCGCTCGGCCTCGATCGCGGGCTCGGCCTCGTGATAGGCCGCGACGAGCGCCGCCGTGCGCGGTCCGGCGATCGGCTCCAGCGCCTGCCGGTAGCCGGTCCGCCAATCGACGAGCGTTCCGAAGCAGTCGAAGGTGATCCAGCGCTCCTTGGCCATGGCTTTTCTCCCGTTGCGGCGATGGCGGCGATTTAGCGCCTCTCCGCCAGCGACGTCTTGACCGCGGCTGCGGCGCTTTTGACCGCGCCTCCGAAATTCGTAGGATGGCGCCGCGGCGGCATTTCCGCGGGAGCACGCGCCATGCAGGGCTGCGGCATGGAGTTTTCGATCCGATCCTATGGCGGCGAGAGCGCGCATGCGCATGATTTCCACCAGATCGTGCTGCCGCTGCTGGGGCGCATGGAGATGCGCGTCGGCGGCGCGGTCGGCGCCATCGCGCCGCGCTGCGGCGTCCTCGTCACCGGCGGCACGGTGCATGCCTTCGGCACGCGCGGCGAAAACCGCTTCGCCGTTCTCGACGTGGCCCGCCCCGGCCTTCCCGCCGGCCTCCTCGCCAGCGCCGCGGCATCGCCCTTCTTCACCATCGACGAGCCGCTCGACCATTTCGTGCGCTACCTCGCGAGCGAGGCGTCGTGCGGCACGCTCGATGCCGCGGCGGCGTATCACGCGACGACGCTGCTGGCGGGCGCGCTCGGACGGCGCATCGCCGCCGCCCCGCGGCACAGCGGAGCGATTTCCCGGGTGCTCGCCCTCATCGCGGCGCGCTATGCCGAGCCGCTTGCCGTGGCCGAGCTGGCGCGCGAGGCGGGGATGGGGGCGAGCCGCTTCTTCGCGCGCTTCCGCCAGGAGACGGGCCGGACGCCCGCCGATTACATCGCGGAGCTGAGGCTCGACCGCGCCGCCATCCTGCTGCGCGACAGCGAAGCCTCGATCGCGGCGATCGCTCTCGCCGTCGGCTTCTCCGACCAGAGCGCCCTGACGCGCAGCTTCCGCCGGCGGCGCGGAACGACGCCGGCGGCGCTGCGCCGGGCCGGCCGGCGCTGAGCCAGGGTGCCGCCTAAAGGGCGGGCTGCACTGCCGCGTTCTGCGCCAGATCGAAGAGGGGGAAGAAGAATTCGGGCTCCTGCGCGCCCGAGATGGCGTAGCCGCCATCGACGATGAAGCAGGGCACGCCCGAAATGCCGAGCCGCCGGGCGCTGCGGTCCTCGGCCAGCACCTCCTCGGTCGCGGCGTCGCTGGCGAGCCAGCGCGCCACTTCGGCCCGCTCGAAGCCCGCCTCGGCGGCGATGTCGGCGAGGGTCGCCGGGTCGCCGATGTCGCGGCCTTGCTCGAAATAGGCGCTGAAGAGCCGTTCGACGATGGGATCGGCATTGCCCCGCATCGTCGCGAAGCGGATGAGGCGGTGCGCCCGGCGCGAATTCGGCGTGCGGCGGATGCGGTCGAAGGCGAAGGCGATCTTCTCGCCCGCCCCGGCCTCGGTGATGGTGGCGTAGATGCGCGCCGCATGCGCGGCGCTGCCGAACTTCGCCGCCAGATAGGTCTCGCGCGGCATGCCGCCCTCCGGCATGTCGGGATTGAGCTGGAAGGCGCGCCAGGTGATCGATGGCGTCACCTCCGGCCGCTGCGCCAGCGCCCGGCCGAGGCGGCGCTTGCCGATGAAGCACCACGGGCAGATGACGTCGGAGACGATGTCGATATGCATCTCTGGCTCCTCGCGGGCAGGCGCCTCTAGCCGCCGATGAAATGGCCGATCGCCATCAGCGGGCGCACATGATCGCAGATTATCTTGACCGTGGCGAGGAGCGGCACCGCGATCACCGCGCCGGGCACGCCCCAGAGCCAGAACCAGAAAATGAGCGAGATGATGACGAGGACGGGGTTGAGGGTGAAGCGCCGGGCCACCAGCATCGGCGTCACCACCTCACCTTCGAGAAGGTGGATGCCGAGATAGACGCCGGCGAGCAGCACCGCCTTCCACAGCGCATCGAAAGTCAGCATGCCGCCGAGAAAGACGAGGACGATGCCGGCCATCGGCCCGATCACCGGGACATAGTTGAGGAGGAACGCCATCACTCCCCACAGCAGGGGATCGCCGAGGCCGCCGATCCAGGCGCTGAGCCCGACGCCGATGCCGACCAGAAGATTCATGCCGCTGATCGTCACGAGATAGGCCGAGATGTGCTCTTCTACTTCCTGCGAGATGGCGACGGCATGCTTCTTGTCGCCGAAGCGCGGCAGCACCTCGACCAGCTTGCGCAGGAAGAGATCGCCGGCGCTCAGCAGGAAGAACAGCACGACGATCATCGTCAGGACTCCGCCGAGGAAGCTCGTCGTGCTGGTGAAGACGACGCCGCCCAGCCCCGAGCCTTGGACGACGACGGGGGTGGCGCCGGAATTGGCAGGTCCCGCCAGCCGGCTCAGCTCTTCGAGAGCGTGCTGGACCTCGGCCACGGGACCCCGCAGCACCGAAAGCCTTTCCTCGATGCGCGGCAGCGTCTGCGGAAGCTGCCCGAACCAATGCGCCGCCGGGGCGGCGAGGCTCGAAGTGAGGCCGGTCATGAGGGCGAGGAACAGCACGATCATGAGGATGGCCGAGATCACCGCCGGTATGCGAAGCCGCGCCAGCAGCCGCATGCCCGGCTGCATCAAGAGGTTGAGCAGGAAGGCGAAGAGGATGGGCATGACGATTTCGCGGGCGAAGTAGAGCGTATAGAAGACCATGAGCACGAAAATGCCCGCGAGGAGCGCCGAGCGCGGACTCTGCGGCAAGGGAATGCGCGCCTCGTCGATGGCGGCCTCGGCCGTCTCGGCGCCTCTTTCCGCCTCGGGCTTCTCGAGAGCGCGCGCCGCGGCGATCTCGTCCTTGCTCGCCGGAACACTGGTCACGCCGTGCAAGGCTCCTTCATATGGGTCGAGTCTCGCCCCGTCATTCCGGCGAAAGCCGCACTCCCTGCCGGCGGCGCGTTCTCGGGCGGCATGGACCCTGCCTTCCGCCGGGGTGACGAGGCGGAGGCCGCCATCCGCGTGGGATTTCCACCGCTACAGAACGAGCGGGCGTCTTCCGCCGTTCCGCATGGCGTTCGGAATGCGGCGCGCGACCTCGGCGCTTAGAGACGCGCCGCCTTGACCCGAGGAGGAGGGTGGGACGAGGATCGGGATGCCTCACCCGGCCGAGTGACAGCGATGCAGGATTCCGCTCCCGACGACCGCTACGCCGCCCCGCATCTGCGCCCGCGCGCGGCGAATTACGCGCCGCTCACGCCCTTGTCCTATCTGGCGCGAGCCGCCGCGATTTATCCCGGGAAGCTCGCGGTCATCGACGGCGTCGCACGCTTCTCCTATGCCACGCTCTATGGCCGCTGCCGGCGGTTTGCCGACGCGCTGCGGCGCCGCGGCATCGGCAGGGGCGACACCGTCGCCATCATCGCGCCCAACAGCGCCGCCCTCCTCGAAGCGCATTACGGCGTCCCCATGGCGGGCGCCGTCCTCAACGCCCTCAACTGCCGGCTCGATGCCCGCGCCATCGCCTTCATCCTTGAACATGGCGGCGCGAAGCTCGTCCTCGTCGACGGCGACTTCGCCGCCACCATGCGCGAGGCGCTGGCGCTCCTCGCACGGAAGCCCATCGCCATCGACATCGCCGTGCCGGGCGCGGCGAGCGGGGAGGGGGTGGGCGAAGCGGAATACGAAGCCTTCCTCGCTGAGGGCGATCCCGAGGCGCCGTGGCAGCCGCCCGCCGATGAGTGGCAGGCGATTGCGCTCAACTACACCTCGGGCACCACGGGCAACCCCAAAGGCGTCGTCCTCCATCACCGCGGCGGCTATCTCAACGCCTTCGGCAACGCGCTCGCCTTCGGCCTCTCGGCGCGGACGGTCTATCTCTGGACGCTGCCGATGTTCCACTGCAACGGCTGGACCTATAGCTGGGCGGTGACCGCCGTCTGCGGCACGCATGTGTGTCTGCGCCGCGTCGAGCCGGCGGCGATCTTCGCGGCGATCGCCGAGCACGGCGTCACCCATCTCTGCGCCGCCCCCATCGTCCTCAACATGCTGATCCATGCGCCGGAGAGCGCGAAGCGCCGCTTTCCGCACACCGTCGAGGTGGCGACGGGCGGCGCCGCGCCGCCTTCGCCGGTGATCGCCGGCATGGAGCGCATGGGCTTCCGCGTCACGCATCTCTACGGCCTCACCGAATCCTATGGGCCGGCGACGATCTGCGAATGGCAGGCGGAGTGGGACGGGCTTGCGCTCGAGGAGCGCGCCGCCGCCATGGCGCGGCAGGGCGTCCGCTATCCGACGCTCGACGACATCGCCGTGCTTGATCCGGCGAGCCTCGCCGAGGTCCCGGCCGACGGCGCCTCGATCGGCGAGCTGGCGCTGCGCGGCAACACCGTGATGAAAGGTTACCTCAAGAACCCGGAAGCCACGGCCGAGGCCTTCGCCGGCGGCTGGTACCATACGGGCGACCTCGCGGTGCGCCATCCCGACGGCTATGTCGAGATCAAGGACCGCGCCAAGGACATCATCATCTCGGGCGGCGAGAACATCTCCTCGCTCGAAGTCGAGGAGGTGCTCTACCGCCACCCCGCGATCCTCGAAGCCGCCGTCGTCGCACGGCCCGATCCCAAATGGGGCGAGAGCCCCTGCGCCTTCGTCACGCTGAAGCCCGGCGCCGAGCCGCCGACGGCGGAGGACATCATCGCCTGGTGCCGGGCCAACCTCGCGCACTTCAAGGCGCCGCGCACGGTCGTCTTCGGGCCGCTCCCCAAGACCTCGACCGGCAAGATCCAGAAATTCGCCCTGCGCGAGCGGGCGCGCGACATGTGAGGCGCGCCGGCCGGCACGACACCTCGTCCTCCGCGGATGCGGGCAGGCCG